>JBHJNW010000170.1:0-18092 GCA_050330395.1 Pleurocapsa sp. | reverse complement strand
TGAGGGAGTAGTTCTAAAACCTTCCGCGTTAGCGATAACTGTGGGTTTCCCCCCTTCCATCACTGCTACACAAGAGTTAGTAGTTCCTAAGTCAATACCAACAACTTTTGCCATACTTTAATTAAATACTCCGAATTTAACAACAAAAACTAAATTTATTTTTTAGGTAGTCAACCTTGCATCGTCTTACGCTATGCAATATACACAATGCTGTAGATGATTCGTGACTCTTATTGGTTTGCTTGACCAACGGTTGCAGCAGAGGTCAGACCCACTAAGGCGATCGCCTTAAAGTCCTGCTAAGCGCGCCGCCAGAGCGACTAAATGCTTCGCTTCCCTCTACGGGACACAGCTGCGTCGTGTCTTAGTCAACGTTCCCCTGCCCCGAAAAGGCAATAGAGCTGACCACTTTAACGGCGGAGTTATCTCTAACTCCCCTCAGTTTTCACTTCATCTTTATACATAGTGCAAGCTGATGATAGGTCTTAGGTAGTGTAGTTTTCCGAACCTTGAGGTGACGGTTGTGAAGAAGTTGTCTAATGACGGGTTGGCGAATATTAATCTCGATACAATAGTTAAGTCTAATTACTATTAATAACGGAAGCTCAACGATTGTCCTATGGAACCAATGACTTATGTGGGTCTTGTTGCGGGAATTTTAACTACTATTTCTTTCCTACCACAAGCAATTAAAACCTGGCAAACTAAATCAACCAAGGACATTTCCTTGGCAATGTTTCTGAGTTTTTGTGTTGGAGTTGTTTTATGGGTGATCTATGGCTTTTATACCAATAATTTACCAGTGTTTGTCGCCAACTTTGCTACCTTTGTTCTGGCATTTTCGATTTTGGTTTGCAAGTTAAAATATGGCTAGAATAACGTTTTGCTGATTAACCAAGTTTAAATTTAGAACAGATTAAGCATCAATTCTAAAACTTCTCATCAACAATCGTATTTATTTTTGTACGTTATGGTAATAAAGCGCAAAATCTCTTTTACAGTATTAGGAAAGAGATTAAAAATATTATTTTGGGATGATATTTGTGAATATTCCAGCTAATATTATCGCTATTCTAGGAACAGGAGTCTGGGGTTCGGCTCTAGGTAAAATTGTTGAGAGTAACCATCATCAGGTTCGTTTTTGGTCACATCGCGGTACTACTACTTTAGAATCTGTAGTTAAAGATGCAGTAATTGTGGTTTCGGCGGTTTCGATGAAGGGAGTAATTCCTACTGCTAATAAGTTGCGATCGCTTAACTTGCCATCAGACAAGATTATCGTTACCGCTACTAAGGGACTAGATCCAGAAACTACCCGCACTCCTTCCCAGATTTGGCAGCGCGCTTTTCCGCATCATCCTGTAGTCGTGCTTTCAGGTCCTAATCTCTCGAAGGAAATCGCCCAGGGTTTACCAGCAGCAACCGTGCTAGCTAGCAGTAATTTAATGGCTGCCGAAAAGGTACAGTCAATTTTTGCTTCGGATCTTTTCCGCGCCTACGTCAACGAAGATCCCATCGGTACTGAGTTAGGGGGGACGATCAAAAATGTAATAGCGATCGCTGCTGGAGTCTGTGATGGCATGAAGTTAGGTACTAACGCAAAAGCTGCTTTGCTGACTCGCGCCTTACCTGAAATGATTCGCATCGGCACTCATTTCGGGGCGTCTGGAGAAACTTTTTTTGGTTTATCGGGTTTAGGCGACTTAATTGCCACTTGCGATAGCCCTTTATCTCGTAACTATCAGGTAGGTTATGGGTTAACTCAGGGTAAAACTCTGGCAGAGATTTTGGCAGATTTAGAAGGGACAGCAGAAGGAATTAATACTACTAACGTACTCATAAAAATTGCTGATTTGGAGGCGATCGCCGTTCCGATTACCAGACAGGTACACAGACTGTTGAGGGGCAAAATCAATCCAGAAGAGGCAATTCAGGCTTTAATGGAGCGTGATCTTAAAGCAGAATTTTGCGATTTAGAATTTTATCCTTGAAGATTATCTTGTAGAAATTGCCACGCCAAGTCTTGAGTTAAAGGTTTAGCGTAAAAATATCCCTGAGCAAATTCACAACCCCAATCTTTTAGTTGCCGAGCCTGTTTTATCGTTTCTACTCCTTCGGCGACAACATCAAATCCCAGATTATGCGCTTAACAAAATCTCAAACCTCGTTACCTCCGTCATTAAAACCCAATGAATTAAAGGCGTTGATTAACTTAGGAGGAATACCTTCTGTCCAATTTCCTTCGCAACGGCGATCGCAATTTACAATAAGACGCAGAGAATATTTATGGGGATAACCTTCTACTTCCATCCACAGCAGAGCAGTTTCCGCTTCGCAGCTAATTTTCTCTCGCTCCATTAATTCGGCTGACATTTGGCTCATGGTTTCCACAAGCTGAGTTAACAAACGGTAGAAATCGGCGAGTTCAGCTTCAGTTAGCTCAATCGCCCAATCATTCGCTCCCACCAAGCCTTGATATTTAGAATTTTGGGGATGCCAGCCAACACGCCATCCATCCCCACTTTGTATTATGCGTGACAATTTTTGACGTTATCTATTCTCATCAATTTGCGTTAGCTGTATTATAGACAGCTATGAGCTTTTTCATGAGTAGCAAAAATAATATTTTTTAATCGCCAATAATTTCTGGTTGAGTCAATTCATCAGACATTTCAATAATGGCACGAATTACAGGCTTCATTGTCGGGTCATCAAAACTTTCTAGTTCTTCATAACGACGGCGTTTAGCCCGATTAGCAACCTGAACGGTAATGCGATAACGATTAGAAGCTGCGCTCACTAGTTCTTCGGAACGATACATAATATGGGAAGAATTGAAAGAACTTTTTCTCTGCATTGATGGCGATGCCTCTTAGCTAATTATTTGATAAATGCAGTGTTAGCTGCAAAATGTTATTTTAACAAATATTAGGAGAGTCAAAGGCAAACTTAACGCTCTTTGCCGCTCAATGAGCAATTTAAACCTGATTTCTCATGATTATTGACTTGTGAAAGTCAATAATTCATCGGTTCTATTCTGAGGAGAAGCGCAATATATTTGTATTATTCAGATTTGTTGCGCGCGTTTACCGTTTTGATTAACCAATAGCTAGCAGCCAGACAGATAATCGCTATACCCAAAGCGATTAAATCTGAGTTGTTATACTTTGCCAGGTCAAAAATAATTATTTTACGCGCAACCGCAATTAAAGAAGTAACAATAACTAATTCCAACTGGACAATGTGTTTTTTCAGATAGGCAGTAATATTTTCTAGTAATTCTAAGGCAATCAAAATATTCAAAAATGAGCCAAAGAGTTCAATCAAGCTTATGTTATTGAAGCCTATAGGGTTATTAACTACATCTTCGATGAGAAAAAAAATTAAATCTCCTAAAGCAATCAGGATGACCACTGATAAGGTCAAAGACAAGGTTTTGGCGACAAAGTTTTCGACCCAGTGAATTAATTGAAGATAACTCTCGTCTGTAGTCGCTTGCTTTAATAATCCCCATACTCCTCTTTTTGGCTTGGTCATCCGATTAAGTCTTCTAATTTTGATTAATCTTCCAATCCATAATACAGAAAAAAAAACGACCGCCCAAACTAAATAAGGCGATCGCGCTGGTTACTGATTAAAGTTCAGTAAAGTAAGAAATGGTTAAATAAAAATGTATTGCTATCTACTTACTGGCAATTTTGCCTGCTTTGGCCGAATTATAGCTTTTTTCCAGCAACATAATTCTTTTTGCTTGAGTAGAAAAAGCAGTTTTGTCTAGCAAGTTGGTAATCAAAGCATCGCTAGAAAACAAGCCCGCGCCATTAACGGTGAAAAACAGAAAGCACGCTGCATAAATAGCCGATAGTTCTAGGTAAGGAATACTCAAACCAGCTACCAAGATATGATGATACATCGCGACACACATGGTGGCAAACAGACCAAAAGCAGCAGGACGAACCAAAAGACCAATAATTAAAAGTGGTGCGCCAATCAGCTCAGTCAAGGCAGCAACATAACTGAGAAAAATAGGAAAAGGTAGACCCATATAGGCTACATATGCTTCTGCAAAGCTTTCAATATTAGCTAGCTTATCCAGACCATTATGAATCATCATAATGCCCACTACGGCTCTCAGTATCGCCCAAGAGGTCTGTTGCCAAAAGTTGGGAGTTACATTAGGACGGAAAATTTTGGTGATCACAGAATTAGTTGTCATAGTATTTCTATTTCTAGGTTTAAAAACAATGAGAAGTTACGAAATTCAAACAATATGAGAATTATGAGAAAAGTAATAATTACTAAATCAAACCCATCGCGCTAACAAAACTACATATCCTTCTAAGAGGCTAGCTCATAAAATTTTATGTCTGTATATTAAAATTTAACGCATTTTTTATAAGAAAAATTAACTTTTTTAATCAGGTTAAGTTTTTAAGCCATTAATATGTTGTCTAGCTGATTCAAAATCACTAGTACTTTTGATAACCTAGCCTTAAACACCCACGAAGCCTTAAACTTAGATTTGCAGAGAATTTAAGTTGTTTTTTAGATTGTGCGAAAAATAATAATTGCTGGTAATTGGAAAATGCACAAAAATCAGGCAGAGTCCTTGGCTTTTGTACAAATGTTCAAATCTGAAATCGAAGAAACGAAAGAAGATCGAGAGGTTGTTTTGTGCGCCCCATTTACTTCCCTTACGGTAATGTCCAAAAATCTGCATGGTAGCAGAATAATGTTAGGGGCTCAAAACATCCACTGGGAGACTGAAGGTGCTTACACTGGAGAAATTTCTGGAGAGATGCTGACCGAAATCGGCGTTGATTATGTAATTATTGGTCACAGCGAGAGAAGGCAGTATTTTGGGGAAACAGACGAAACGGTAAATCTGCGATTAAAAGCAGCCCAACAATACGGATTAAAACCTATTCTTTGCGTTGGCGAAACTAAGGAACAAAAAGATGCTGGAGAAACAGAAGAGATTATTATCAGTCAGTTAAAAAAAGATTTAGTTGGAGTAGATCAAAATAACTTAGTCATTGCTTATGAGCCTATCTGGGCAATTGGCACAGGTGATACTTGTAAATCGGCAGAAGCTAACCGCGTTATTGGTATTATTCGCCAACAGTTAGATAATCAAAATGTATCTATTCAATATGGTGGTTCAGTAAAGCCTAGTAATATGGATGAAATTATGGCTCAGCCTGAAATTGATGGAGCTTTGGTTGGTGGTGCAAGTTTATCAGCCAGTAGCTTTGCTCGAATTGTTAACTACGAGTAACCAGTGTCTTCAAGCAGTTTCTTACTTCATAAATAGTTAACACGTTTAAAGACAAAAATAACTCTGGTATCAATACAGCTTATTATCTCTTCGGAAGACCCGAAGAGACAGCCTTTTTACACAACACATGCTGGCTTTTTGTCTAAATCAGCCGCCAATTTGATGATCAATTAGAGCTATTTGGTGATTACTAGGGGCAAAAATTTCTGTCGACAATTTGTTGTATATTTGGTAGCGATCGCTTCCTGGCTGCGCCCAGATTAAATACAGTATTTTACAGCTTATCTCTGATTTTTTTTATCAGTTAGACGCAAGATTAACTTCCGCAGAATTACCGAAATAATTAAGCTGTGTTTGACTTTTATTAGTTAACCAATAATCGAAAATTGGATATTAATCAAGATGAATATGCTTAAATATTTTTAGTTAATTAATTAAAAAGTTCGGTATTTTCGCGAATAGTCTTATATTTTTTATTTGTTAGTATGGGACAAAATTGAGCGTACAAATCGAGCGTATTAGTTTCCATAAATACTATGTTATTACTTTATCAGATAACATTTATGTTATTTTGGAATTACAACTAATCTATTCTATATTTTTTAATTCAGTAATTACTCTTATTCTATTTAGACTGCAATGCGAGTTTTGGTGAGTGACTGATACTATCTATTTAGCTCCTAGCAAATAGATAATTAGTTAACAACTAGCAATATTATTGTTGCATATATTGATTATTTATTGCCTTAATTGGTAATAGACAATCAATGTAAATGCTTTTGCTGTCTAAATAATTAATATTCACTATTCTATCGTTAGTACAAGTTATCCACATACTATGACCAGACCTAAAAAATCTCAGCGCCAAGAAACAAATTCACCTTTTAAAAGGTTAAGATTAAACGTTAAATTGTCCCAAGAACAGCTAGCGAGAGAAATTGGTGTAGCAGTATCTACTATTCGCCGCTGGGAAAAAGGACAGGCTGAACCAACCATGACAGTTGCTCAGATGAAAGAATTTTGTAAAGCAGTTCAGCAAAAATTTGATGATTTGCCTAATTCTCTTTTGCCACCAGATGGTTCCAGAAATGGTAACGATAGCCCAGCCTAGTTTAAAGTGGTTAATTTAATTTATTAATGAATCGTATTATGTATTAATATTTCTTGCATAAAATGTAAATAAGCTATGCACTTAGGAACGGCTTCGCGATTGATGAAATAGCGCAAAATTAGTAACTGTTATGCCAAGCAACAAGATGGGTTAATAAAAATTAAATTAGCAACTTATTTTAATTTTCATTAAATCATCTTGCTCTTAATTAGCTCTTGACTCATAAATTCGGAATTATTGCTTTAAGAAATCGCTTGTTTAAGAGAATGACAAAATTCGCCGATCGCCTTTAAACCTGCTTCGGGAGTTCCTGCTGCTAAACATTTGACGATAGCACTGCCAACAATTATGGCATCTGCCCCCCATTCTTTGACCTGTTTTGCCTGTTCAGGGGTAGAAATACCAAAACCAACTCCGATTGGTTTGTCGGTGGTGCTGTGCAAATTGGCTAAGAGATCCTTAATCCCTGTTGCCATTTGAGTACGAACCCCCGTAACACCAGTTACTGAAACTAAATAAATAAAGCCTTGAGATTTAGCGGCGATCGCCTGAATTCTTGATTGAGAACTAGTAGGAGCAATCAAAAGAGTTACTTCAATGCCAATTTCAGCTGCTGGTTTGAGCAAGACTTCCGCTTCTTCTAAAGGTAGATCGGGGACAACTAAACCACTGATTCCTGCCTCCTTTACTTGCCGCAGAAAAGACTCAATGCCACGATAATAAATTGGATTGTAGTAAGTGAATAAAATAATTGGGACGTTTATTTTGTCTGCTACTTTTTTAACTATTGCTAAAACATCTTCTAACTGGACACCTTTGTGCAAAGCTCTAGTTGCTGCTGCCTGAATTGTAGGACCATCAGCCAGAGGATCAGAATAAGGAACACCTAATTCAATCAGATCCGCTCCATTATTAGCCAAAACTTCTAGTGCTTTAGCAGTCGTTTCTAAATCTGGATCTCCCGCAGTAATAAAGGGAATTAAAGCACATTCAGAATTTTGTTTAAGATCTAGAAAACGACGAGCAACATTCATCATATAAAGTTAATTTGATTGAAACTTAAAATAATAAAAATATTTAGGATTCTTTTTCTTGCTCAATTTCTTGCTGTAGTTGAGCTAATTCTTCAGCAGACATCTCTTCTAAACGTTTTTGCATTACAGCTTCTTCATAATCTTTGAGCTGTTGATTATAAGTCATGTTTTTATTACCAACCCGCAGTAAATAAGTCAAAGACCACCCAATTAAACCAATAACCAAAGCTGTTTGAGTCCAGATTCCTGCATTTATACTATCGAGTCCAAATATTTGCAGGGCAACATAAACTAATCCAGCGGCAATGAATACACCCAAAGCAATACCAAGAGAATCGATTCTACGCATATTGTTATCTCAAGCTTCCAAATTGCGACGTTTTGGGCGGAAATTTAGAAATGGGCTAAGCAATATCATTCCAGGAAAGCTCAAGAACACAAAAAGATACATAATTAATCGTTCAATCGAACCGGCAACGTACCAACGCTTGCTGAGATAGAAATAGACTAATGCAGGTAACACCACAAGATATGTGCCACTCAAAATCAAATATAATAAGGCAACTAAGTTAGTTTCTGTAAGTAGCATAATTGCTTTTAATCAGGATAAAATTACCGACATTGTTATTCTACCAGGGCAAACGTCTAGATTTTCTAAGTTTCTCATTACAGTCAAAGTTATTTGATTGCTGTTTGGCGGATATTTAAGGTTTTGCTCTCGCCATAACTTACTTAGCGGTACTAATGTGATCGCTGATATCTTTGCAGCAAATCATTCAATTGAGATTGTCTATCCTGAATAATTGCTCTAACTTCTGGAGCCTTTCTGTTAAGCTCAAAAACCTCAAGTTTTACTAACCTTTGATCTCTTTTCTTTTTAGAATGAAATAGCCCTGTTAGCTTTTAGCATCGAATAGAGAATCGACAATATCTCTTTCTTGACTCAAAATCAACTGCTTATAAATATTGTCTTTATATAACATTTGTTCGTGTAGTTGGACTAATAAGTCCTGTGCCTCCTCGACCGAATATATGGCTTACGCCATATCCATTTTATTTTTTAGTAATAAAAATCGTCGTAGACTAAAGTAAATCTCGACGAGATTTAGGATTTGATCAATCTATAAATTTAAAGTGTATAAATTAATTTCTTTTAGCTCAATTTTAAAGAAAACAGCTACAAAAAATCACTCTTGCTCAAGCAATCGAGTAAACTTATCTCTCATATCACGAATCTTCTGTTCGCATCTGGGTATAGCTACCAAACGGATGTCTATTTCTAAAACATTATCTAATCTAGTCGTTTTTTCCCATACCTTTACTTCGGCAGAGGATTCATGCTGATAGCGAAAAGTCACAACGTCTGACTCTACTTCTAAAATTTCGACATTTTTCAGCCAGCCATTGCTACTTTTGATGTACAACCAAACATTAGATTGACCGATGAGTTCCCTTAGTTTGCTTTCCATAAAAAGAAAATTGAATTGCCTACATTATTAGTAAAAGATTTTATCCACTATAAGATATATTTTTTTGATCGGCACGAACATTAATCACATAATCTAATCAAACCTAAGGATGATTAACCCCAAATGCGACGATTTAAATTTAAGTCCTCGACAATGCCAATCATCAGCTGTAAGTTTTGAAAATATTCTTTTAAGGGAGTAAAAGACATCATGGTTTTAAACAATCTCGGTTCAAACAGAGGGTAGCGGTAAGGGATAGCAACATAGACAAAGCCATCGACAAAAGAAAGATAGACTTTACGTCCAGCTTTTTGGTGGAACTCGACTAAACGACGCATTAAATTGGTAGAGAGAATATAGCGGGATTCTATTTGACTATCGCCATGTACCCGAAAAATTTGATTAAACTCAGGATCTTCTAGCTTAATCAGATCGCCGCGCCAGTTGTTCCAAGTGATTATTTTACCCTTGATATCGTTTGGCACAATAAACGTACGGCTAATAAAATTCTTGGCGAACTTGGCTTCCAAAAATAAGCCATGAAACAAAACGGACTTATAGAGATAGTTTTCGATACCAAATTCATCTAGCTGTCTGCCTTTAACCCTCTCGACGGTTATTTCAGCAAAGAAGATATTAGTATTACCAATCGTGCCATAGACGCAATCTGTTTACGCCGACGATAAAGATAGTACAAGCTAGCAGCAAAACTATGCTGGTTACTGATAACAAAGTATATATAAAAGCCATCTGAAAAAACCTATATTAGAACTAATACAAGCTTAGAATTCCCTAAAAAAGTAGATAATTATCAAGTAAGGCGATCGACTAAGAATTATAAAAAGAGTTAACTTGATTTATATCGAGCAATTCATATTTATTAGAACTAATGGTAAAAATTCTGCACTTATCCGATATTCATCTGGGAAGCGGTTTTTCTCATGGTAAGATTAATCCAGAAACAGGAATCAATACCAGATTAGAAGACTTTGTTAATACCCTACGGATTTGTATGGATCGGGCGATCGCCGAACCAGTCGATCTAGTATTGTTTGGTGGAGATGCTTTTCCTGATGCTACCCCCGCACCTTACGTTCAGGAAGCTTTTGCTAGTCAATTTCGACGTTTGGCAGATGCTCAAATACCGGCAATTCTGTTGGTAGGCAACCACGACCAACACTCACAGGGTAGTGGTGGTGCTAGTCTATCTATCTATCGTACCTTAGTCGTGCCAGGGTTTATCGTCGGTGATACCATCGCTACTCATCGCTTAGCTACTCGTAGTGGTGCAGTTCAGATTATTACCCTGCCCTGGTTAAATCGCTCTACTTTATTGACTCGTCCCGAAACCGAAGGGCTGGCTTTGCCCGAAGTAAACGAAATGTTGATTCAGAAATTACAGCCAGTATTAGAAGCAGAGATCCGTCGTCTCGATCCCAAGATTCCTACGGTTTTATTGGCTCACTTGATGGCAGATCGAGCTAGTTTAGGGGCAGAGAAGTTTTTGGCGGTGGGGAAAGGCTTTACCATTCCTATGTCGATGTTGATTCGCCAAGAGTTTGATTATGTAGCCTTGGGTCATGTTCATAAACATCAAAACCTTAATCCTAGTAATGACCCTCCAGTCGTTTATCCAGGAAGTATTGAGCGAGTCGATTTTGGCGAAGAAAAAGAAGCAAAAGGCTATATCTTAGTAGAATTGCAGCCAGGTAAAGTTGAGTGGGAGTTTTGCCCCTTACCTGCCCGTCCGTTTATCACTCTAGAAATGGATGTTTCTGAACAGTCAGACCCCTTGGAAGCGGTTTTAGAGGCGATCGCCCGACAAGATATTCAAGAGAAAGTGGTTCGCTTAATCTATAAATTGCGATCGGAACAATTAGATTTAATTAACACCTCTGCCATAGATAGAGCCTTGCAAACTGCTCATAGCCATAGCATTCGCCCAGAATTAGTCAGTCAGTTGGCTCGTCCTCGCCTTCCAGAATTAGGTGTGGGTAATACTTTGAACCCGATAGAAGCATTAACCACTTATTTGAACAATAGAACCGACTTAGAGGACATTCGTCTAGATTTACTAGCGGCTGCCGAGGTTTTGCTGAGTCAACGATGATCGGCAGTTTCAGCTTAATCAAACTAAAAGACACCATTCTCATTCTCTTTCAGGTAGTAATTTGTGACTTAATTGTTCAATTTAAACAATTAAGTCAATTTTAAAATGTCAAGGATATTAAACATATCGTTACAAACTTTGATATATTATTTACGTAACTTAAAAAAAGCGTAACGGAGAAATATCTGTGCCATTTACTATTGATTCAGCCCGTAATATATTCTCGTCAAACACTTTATCTGCTGATGCGGTACCAGCACTAACAGCTAGATTTAATCAACTTAGTGCCGAAGATCAACTTGCTTGGATTTGGTTTGCTTACTTAGAAATGGGTAAAACCGTTACAGTTGCTGCTCCTGGCGCAGCTAATATGCAGTTTGCCGAGCCTACTCTCAACGAGATTAAAGCAATGGAATTTCGCGAACAGTCTCAGGTAATGTGCGATCTAGCTAACCGTACTGACACACCAATTAGTCGTACCTACGCTACTTGGACTCCCAATATTAAGCTAGGTTTCTGGTATCGTCTGGGAGAATGGATGGAGCAAGGTATTGTCGCTCCTATTCCTCAAGGATATCAGCTTTCAGCTAATGCCAAGGCCGTACTACAATCACTTCAAGGATTAGATGCAGGTCAACAAATTACCGTACTACGCAACACTGTAGTAGACATGGGATTTGACACTAGCAAAATGGGTAACTTTCAGAGCGTTAGTGAACCTGTAGCGCCTCCTACAGAAATATCCAAGCGAACCAAAGTCAATATTGAAGGCGTTACTAATCCCACCGTTTTAAACTATATGAACTTGTTGAATGCCAATGATTTTGATGAGTTGATTAAGCTGTTTACAGACGATGGCGCGCTACAGCCTCCTTTCAAAAAACCAATCGTGGGTAAAGATGGGGTATATCAATTTTTCCAAGAAGAATGTCCCAATCTTAAGTTAGCTCCCGAACGCGGTGTTGAAGAACCAGTAGAGGATGGTTATACTCAAATCAAAGTGACAGGTAAAGTACAAACTCCTTGGTTTGGTGCGGGAGTAGGCATGAATATGTCTTGGCGATTTTTGCTGAACTCTGAGAATAAAATCTTTTTTGTAGCCATCGATTTGCTGGCATCTCCTAAAGAACTGCTTAATCTAGCTCGTTAAGAACGATGATTAGCAAAATATTAGCAGATAATTCTGATGGGCTGTTGTCCATTGATTTTTGATACTTCTGACATCTGCTAACAGCTAATCTCTGCCAAGCAAGCAGATTATAGCCCGATGAAGTCGATCAGCACTTTGACTAATTGCGATCGACTTTTAATTGCTAAAATTCTCGCTCAAACTATAAACAATTGTTTGGATGGGGATTTTGATGATGGTATCCTCTTTATAGGATATATGTACTAAAAAAATAAGCTTAATGTTACAAAATAATAAAACCCAGTGGTCTGAGGCGGAGGAAAGAATAGCTACACAAGCCTTGCAGACAGCTCATAACCGCGAAACTTCGGCTTTGATTGCTAATATTCGCGATCGCGCTAGTACACTTACTAGGCTAGAAGATTTATGGTATTTACACGATTTACTCAGTACTAAAAGATATGAAATAGATGGCAAGTATGACTACAATTCTTTAACTATCGTGTTTGACTTTGCCAAATTGCTCAAAGAAGGCTGGCTTGCTCTTGAAGATCTCAACGGATTGAGGCCAGAAGTATTATCTAAAATATCCGCTTTGGCACGAATGTAACAGAAATCGGCGGTTGCAAAAGCTTCAAGGTAATCTAAATTTAAACAGCGAATATCGTAAAACTGCCAAAAAAGGTGAGCATTTCCCACCTTTTTTTCTTGAATTTTCTCAGACAATCGACTAGAGTTTCAATTGAAACAATAAGCTCTATCTCCTAGTCAAATCTTTAGTATCATTCATTAAGTGAAATTAGGTTGATGGCGAATTAAATTGAGAAATTCTTCGCGAGTCTTCTGCTCATCTTGAAAGACACCAATCATCGCGCTAGTTACTGTCCAAGAACCAGGTTTCTGGACTCCGCGCATCGACATACACATATGAGATGCTTCCATAACCACTGCAACTCCTTGAGGTTCTAATACCTCTTGGACTGCTTCAGCAATCTGGCGGGTAAGACGCTCTTGCACCTGTAGGCGACGAGCATACATTTCAACAATACGAGCAAGCTTGCTTAAACCGACAACTTTTTGATTAGGAATATAAGCTACGTGCGCCCTACCCATAAAAGGCAACATATGATGTTCACACAGGCTAAAGAAATTAATGTCTCTAACTAACACCATTTCGTTGTGTCCTTCGTCAAAGATAGCTCCATTGACTAGATCTTCTAAAGACTGATTGTAGCCACTAGTAAGATACTCCATTGATTCGGCAACTCTTTGAGGAGTCTTCAGTAATCCTTCTCGCTCTGGATCTTCGCCTACCGACTCTAGCATAGTGTAGACTGCTGCCATCATCTTTTCTTTCGCAGCTTCTGAAGTTGCTTTAATTTGAGCAGCTTTTCCATTATGGGTGTTGCGATCTGGTCTACTGGCAACTTGGTCTAACAAACTTGATTTTAAGGGATTAGAACCATTATTTAAAGATTCAGAACAATTAGAACTGTTAGAAGAAACTATTGTCATAATTTATTAATGTGAGTAAAACTCTGTCCTCTTGCTATTAAATTTAGTCATCGTCGTAATTTATAATGCCCCTCCACTAGGCACGACGATCATCTCTTCCACTACCGCCTGATGTGGTAGCAAAGCTGTATGGAGTATCGATTGAGCAACAATTTCGGGAGTTAACATGGCTTGGCGATCAAAGTCTGCTTGCACGGTGTCTGTATCCCAGATTGGGGTATTTACTGAACCAGGCGAGATAGTTACGGTACGAATTCCATTGCCTCTTTCTTCGACTGACAAAGCTTTACCTAAGGCCACTAAACCTGCTTTACTAACGCCATAAGCACCCCATTGAGGAAAAGCGTTAAATGCAGCAATAGAAGCAACGTTGATGATTGTTCCCGAGGCGCGATCGCGCATCTGAGGCAAAACTCCTTGGATACACTGAAAAACGCTGGTTAAATTAAGCTCAAGTACTTTTTGCCAATCTGCTAAAGTGGTCTTAGCTAAAGAATTGGTGTAACCCATTCCCGCGTTATTGACTAAAATATCAATAGGACCAAATGAACCGCAGATTGCACTAATTTGCTGAGTAACTTGGTTAACCATTGCTAAGTCTATCGGATAAATTTCGGCTTTGACTTGAGTTTTTAGCTGTATTTCAGCGGCTACGGTTTTGAGTTTATCCGCAGAACGACTGACTAAAGCAACCTCAATTCCTGATTCAGCAAAGGCTAGAGCAGTTGCTTTTCCAATACCACTACTTGCACCTGTCACTATCGCTCGTAGTTGATTTGAGGGTGGATTCATCTTAGTTTTATTTTCTAATTTGCCAAACTCAATAAATATAAAATTGCCTGCTCACAGTAGTGATTGAGAAAACAGTTGGAAAACTTGCTTTCTGGAAAATAACTCTATCAATTCTCGGTAGTTTCATATTGCTATCTATTTTCGCTACTGAGGATATCCAAGATAAAAAACTGCACGCGTTGATTCGATTTAATTTATGACCATCGATTACTTTTTGTTTATTACCACAGTGTCAAATTCGGACGCGCCCCAGGCGATAATCCTTTAGGGCTTGACCCCGTAAAACCTCGCCAAGTTTGCTCGTCAATAGAGCCACAGCAAGCTGGTACATTTTCTACAACCTGGCATTAGAATTAATGTAACAAAATGTTGCTCTAGCATTATAGCATTTCTCAATATACATCTGTTTTTGAAGTGTTAGTTGAGCGATCCCCGCTATGATCTTTCAGGCTTTTAGCTAACTTAGTCCATCCCAGCTAGTTTAACTACCAACTGTCTCGAAACGACCCATATTGCGAAACTTATCGTAACGTAATTCTTGTCTTTGTTGAGGTGTCATCTGCCATAATTGCTCTAAATTTTGCCAAATAACTTCTTTTAGTTTGGCTGCTGCTTCTACAGGATCAGCATGTGCGCCACTACTAGGTTCAGGAATAATCTGATCGATCAAACCTAAGTCTTTTAAATCCCAGGAAGTAATTTTTAAAGCTGCGGCGGCGCGGTCAGATTTTTTAGCATCTTTCCAAAGAATTGCGGCACAGGCTTCAGGACTAGCCACCGTATAGACAGAATGTTCCAACATCAATAGCCGATCTGCGACACCAATGCCCAAAGCACCACCTGAACCACCTTCACCAATTACCGTACAGATAATCGGCACATCAAAACCAAACATCTGTCGCAAATTATAGGCGATCGCCTCACCTTGACCGAGCTTTTCTGCCTCCACCCCAGACCAAGCCCCAGGAGTATCAATGAAGCTCAAGATAGGCATCCCAAATTTATTAGCATGCTGCATTAATCTTAAAGCTTTGCGATAGCCACTAGGGAAAGCCATGCCAAAATTGCGCGCTACATTATCCTTGGTATCTCTGCCTTTTTGATGTCCCACTACCACCACAGGACGACCATTAATGCGCGCCACTCCTCCCACCAAAGCTGGATCATCATAGCCTCCGCGATCGCCATGTAGCTCCAGCCATTCATCGCTGATTGCTTGAATATAATCTAGGGTGCTAGGGCGGCGAGGATGACGAGCTAGCTGTAGTCTTTGGGCTGGAGTAAGAGTGCTAAATATTTCTTGGCGCAATTGCCCCGCCCTAACTTCTAGTTGTGTGATTTCGCTAGAGACATCAACCTGATTTTCTTCTGCTAAGTTTTTGATTTGCTCAATTCTAGACTCTAGCTCGCAAAGAGGCTTTTCAAAATCTAGTAGAAAGGTCTTGCGTTTAGTCTTAGCCATAACTTATGGATGGTTATTTGTTTGATCGGATCCTTGCTTCTTATTATCTGTTATTAAGTAGCTTTTGAACCAATTTCTGTGGCTAAGAATACAAAACACTAGCATTTATTGTTCTTGAGAACGGATAAAAATTGTAAACTGTTCAATCAGCTCAGGATTGCGCCAGCCTTTTCGAGTTTCTTCAATCATAATTTGCAATGCCTGGGTGGGATTATAGGCTTTTTTATGGGGGCGATCGCTAGTTAAAGCATCATAAATATCAATCACCTGAAATATTTGAGCCAAGTAAGGAATTTCTCTACCAGACAAACCATCAGGATAGCCTGTACCATCCCAGCGTTCGTGATGATGGCGAATGATCGGTAAAACCCCGCTACGGTTGCGTAGTGGCTGACAAATTTCCTCCCCAAACAAAACATGCTGTCTAATTAATTCTCTTTCTTCAAGGGTCAATGCTTCTATTTTCAGCATGACGGCATCAGGAATAGCGATTGTCCCAATGTCGTGTAAATGTGCGGCAAAAGCCAAATCGTCGATCTCTTTGGCACTTAATCCCAGATACTTGCCGAAGGACTTAACTAAAGAGGCGATACGGACACTACCACCTTTAGTAGCGGAGCGATTGTCTACTGCTTTGGCAATAGTAAACAGTACCTGCTCGGTTTGGTTTAGTCCATCATTAATGCGCTTTTGGCTAATTAAAGACTTGACCCTAGTCGATAGTTCAATACGGTTAAGGGGCTTGACTAATACATCACTACCGCCAGCTTCCATCGCCTTAATTCGAGCTTCTCTGCTATCGGTAAGAGTAGTAATAACTACAGGTATATTGGCAGTACGGTAATTTTTCTTTAGTTGGCGACAGAGAGTGTAGCTGTCTACCTGTCGCATCATGGCGTCAAGCAAAATTAGATCGGGCTGTTGTTCTGTAATTTTGTCAAAAATTGAAGTTGCCGCCTCTGCTTCCTCTGCTTCCTCTGCTTCCATTACTTCGTAGCCGTCTAATGTCAGCAGATCGAATGCTGTCATCCGACTTAGAGGATTTTCATCAACAATTAAAATTCTCGCAGTCGTCAAATTAGAGTTGTCGCTCACTGAAGAACCTATCTTAGTAGCCAAAGGAAATTCGCCAACTTTTTTCATTATTTTTCTCGAAGAATGAAAATTTTTTTTCTGATGAATAGCTAATAATCGATTCTAGCTAAACTCAAAACCAGGAAGGTTAGAGCAGTAGTTTTCAAATTCTTTAGCTGCCGATACCAGCCTAGCTGGATCTTTCGATTAAAACGACAAAATCAATATAGAGTTTTTTAAACATTCATCAATACATATTATGAAT
The DNA here is from genome assembly GCA_050330395.1 of Pleurocapsa sp. GTDB lineage: Bacteria > Cyanobacteriota > Cyanobacteriia > Cyanobacteriales > Xenococcaceae > Waterburya. The sequence goes on along the minus strand of JBHJNW010000170.1, from coordinate 853 downwards.
ATTAATTTTTTGGTTGAGATCGGGCATAATACGGAGTTTGAACTGAATTTAAGCTATTGAAACAGAGTTGAAAAACCACACTTAATCAAATTTACGGTAGAGTGCGAGCTAAATATTTTACCTCAACCAGCGTTTGCGCCACTGAGAAGTAGATTTCATCTTACTAGCTTGCTGTTCTTGTTGCCGATTATCAATAATTTCTTCTGGTTTAGCCTGTAAAGTGCGATCGCGATAAGGAACTGCGGCACTGGTTTGCAGATGTTCCCGCTCTCTAGTAGATAATGCAGGTAAACTTTTATACTCAAAAGCAGCAAGCGTACCTGGAGACTTACGACCAGCACCTGTAATCGAGCCGAGGTTTAAACCCGCCTCAAGCAATGCGGTACGGACAGCCGCCGCACAAGAATAGGTTGCAAGCCTTCCTGTGGGTGCCAGACATTGAGCTACAAGGGCAATAAATTCAACAGTCCACAATTGCGGACATTTGGGGGGTGAAAAAGGATCGAGAAAGATCGCGTTAGCTTGCCAGCCTTCTCTAACTATTTTTTGAATCGTTTGTCTGGCATCACCTAATATTAGTCTGGCTTGGAACAACTCTTTGGTAACTATAGATTTATTTGATAATTCGGCTAACATCTCGACAATAGAATATTCCCATGACGCTAAAAGATTGTGTTTAACCGCTTGACGAGGAACATCGGCATTTATTTCTAAAGCAATTAACTCTACTCGACATTAGACCTCTTGCAAAAGTCTGATAAAAAAGAGATAAATAGGTCAGTGAAGATGAAAAAAAATGACCTACGAAAAAGTAAAAAGCTTGACCCCAGAAAAGTTCAAACGCTTATGTGGA
>JBHJNW010000169.1:0-12745 GCA_050330395.1 Pleurocapsa sp. | reverse complement strand
TCTTTTGGAGCTAATCGTGCCACATCCTGATTCCCTACTTGTCAGCAAAAACTATTTTTAATCTAATTACTTATTCTCCCACAACAATAGTCGGTTAACTTACGCCGAGCTGTACTAGTCACTTCAGCTGCCTGGTGAGCTTTAGTTTGTAACTGAGAAGCAACTTTTTGAGAAGTCTGCAATGCTACAATAAAGTCTGACTGACTTTTACTGATGTCTTCCTGAATAAATTGCTTAGCGTGCTGAATTTTTTTCCTTAAACCTTCTTCATACTGTTGAGCGGTTTCAATCTTTTCTTCCGCCACAATCATGCGCTTGCTGCCGACGGTAATTACCGCTTCAGGGGACAACATATAAGTTCCATTAGCAACACCACGCCAACCATTGGAGGCGAATAGGTAGGCAACTACAGCACCAGTGTTGGTATCGATGCAGTAATCAACAAGTTTACCTACTTGATTACCTGCATCTGTCCACACCTGTAGTCCAATTACATTGTTAACTGACTCAGGTTGCTCAACTTCTCGCTCGCCAGCATTGACGAGAATACTATCTTGACCAACTGTGACAACTTTCTGCCAAGAGAACAAGCGTTTTTCTCGGTCAAATATGCCATAGGCGCAGGTTAAACCTTTTACCTGATGGGAATTGACATCAAGCCACAGCTTTTTAACGCGACCAACTATTTCAGTCGTATCAAAATTGAGGACTAATTGATTTAGTAGTGCGCTTTGTTTGACATCTTTTGATAGCGTAGTCATAATTTCCACCCTTTAACAGCCTCCCTCAAATCTTGTTCAAATCATAGTTCTGAAACTTGAAGAACCTGTGAGATTGTCACAAAATCAACCAGATAATTAGTTTTGCAACTAAAGCAATCAGAGTGTAATTGGCGATCGCCTTAATGATTTTGCCGAAGCAGTTAGTTGGTAAAATTGGTCAGCCTAAATTAAATTTAGTTAATTTAGATAAAGATAAAATTAGACTCGTCGGCTAAGAAATCAGCAGGAGTATTGCTGATTATCGCTAAATCGCGATCATTAGCAGCAATCAAAGCTCCCGCCTCAGTTTGAGTAATATTCAGGTCACTGTAGCCGATACCTAAGCCAGCAAAACCAATCACGTCTTCACCACTGGTAAAGTCAGTAATCGTATTAGGAGATTCAGGATATTCTCCATTAACAATCCAAAATTGGTCTGCACCCAGGTTACCAGAGAGCGTATTATCACTACCAGAGAGAACAAATAGTAAATCATCCTCACTATTGGCAAAGATGCGATCGTGATGCAAAGCTAATCCTTTAGGGCGATCGCCTAAAATAAAGATATCTTCACCGTTTCCACCATAGGCACGGCTATTACCTTCTCCAGGCGCAAGATCGATTAAATCTTCTCCATCCTCAGCAAAGATCAGATTGTTGCTAAGATCAAAATCGAAACCAGCCTCTAAGATATCGTCTTCTAACGTACCAAATACAGCGCGGGGAGTTTCTTCTTCACTACCATCACTATCTCCAGTGTCAAGAATTGAGCTGGGTGTCAAGACTGTACCTCCAAGTGCAGGATCGAGATCTAAGGGTTGTTCTAAGTCAATGATAACTACTTCGTTATTGTCGATATCTCCCTCTCTTCCCTGGGAAAAAGGATAGTTATTATCATTAGCGACGAGAATAGTATCTTCATCGACCACAACAACATTTTCAATAGTCACGAAAGGCATATCGTAGGTATTGTTGCCATCACCATTAAGATCGTTCGGATCGGCAATATTGAGCAGATCGACTATTTCAGTTTTTGCAACCAAGCCGTTTTCATCAAGATTATTGAGGTCGATTTTGAAAATTTTCTTGAACTCTGCTGCTTCTCCCTCGTTGTTATCTCGTTCAATCACTAAAAACTCATGGTCGTTAATCGGCGTAAAGTCTCCAATCGGATCGCCGTCGGTTGTGGGATAGTAACCAACTAAATCGGTAAACGAACTACTAGCAACATCAAATTCATAGATGCGTAAAGTATTCTCAGGATCGCCAGCCACTGTTCCTTCTAAGAGAGGGTATAAGGTAGAGCGATCGGGGCTAAATGCCATGCCTTCAAAACCTTGTGAGCTAGACAGATTAGGGAATCCATCGCCTAAATTAGGATTTTGAGGAGACTGAACCAACTCACCAGTAACAGAATCCACAACCGCTACGCCAGTTGCCGGAAAGTCAGTAAAGAAACCATCTACACCGACTTCCAGCAGCTGGATAAACTCGGCTTCGGGTGTCTGAGGATTTCCTTGTGCATCTAAAGTTAAAAATCTTTCTTCGTTGCGCAGAGTGTAAGGATGCACTTGCAAATCTGCATTATGGGCATAATCAACTAAAGGAGAAACCTCTCCCGTTAATTGACTAGTAATCTCGGCATTACCATCACCATCGCCGTCAACTGGCTTTGGTAGAGATTCGCGCAAAAGAATATTATTCTTCCAAGGTCCTAAACCTTCGGCATAGGTGCTAATAATCTCGATAACTTCGGGATTAGCAAAGTCACCATAGGTTATTTCTTGAGCAACTTCGGGATGATAGCTACTATCTTCGCCCAGAATACCCAAAGCAGACAGTAATTCTGTCCCGTAAAGAGCGATCGCCTTTTCTGGAGTAAATTTGGCATCACTAAAGTTGGCTACAAAGTCATAAGGAACAGAAAAACCACCCCCGCCTTCGTTAATGTCGTCGTCTTCTGTATTACCAAATAACTGCACTAGAGGAATATCGCCTAAGCCAGCTGCTGCTAGAGTTGTATTAAGTTCAATTAAATTATCAACTTCAAAAGACTGGATAAAAAGGCGATTAGGATCGGTAAAGCCAGAATCTTGTAAGGTTTTAACTAGAGGTTCTTCTAAAGATAAACCCTGCTCGTCAAAAAAGGTGGGATGTTTGGTTTCGGGATAAATTCCCACTCTTTTCCCTGTTTCTGTCTCAACATCCTGAACTAGTTCAATGACCTCAGCCAGAGTCGGAATTTCAAAGGCATCGTTAAAATCTTGAGAACGAAAATCATTTGGTTGTACAGCTCTTAGCTGCTTGATTTCTGCTAAGGTAAAATCCTCGGCAAAGTAGGCGGTAACCTCTTCTCCATCGAGGATTTTGGTAGACATCCGCTCTTTTCCAAACACCTCAGCTACATTGGTAGTATCGTCTAAGATCGGCTCATGTCGAACGATTAAAACCCCATCACTGGTAGTTACCAAGTCTGGTTCAATAAAGTCGGCACCTTGAGCGATCGCCACACGGTAAGCTTCTAGGGTATGCTCTGGTAAGACTCCGCTGGCGCCACGGTGGGCAATAACTAGCGGTTTTTGTCCGTTGAGAGTGTTCAAATTGGTAAAATTAGGAGTAGCGATCGGAGCTTCTAGCAATTCACCATCAGGGTTAAAATGCAGTAAATAAGGCCCGAATTCATCTCCTACCCAGATATCACCGCGATCATCAATTACAAAAGACTCAACATCGAAATCTCCCCCTGTTAGTAAACGTGATTCTGTGTCTTGATTAACCAGCTCAAAATCAATTAAATTATTCGGGTCAGAAAGTTGAATGAAGTCTTCTACTTCAATACTGCCGTCGCCATTTTCTACGCCAGTAAAATTAGGATCTACCTGATAAATACGCAATAAATAATCACTGCTGTTATCCTGCGCGCCAAAACCGTTATCTGACAATAACCAAAATGCACCTGGGCGATTGAGGGCGAACTGTACACCGCTAAATCCTTGTATAGGTTGCCCTTCAAAAGGTCCTGTACGTCCATTGGCATCAATAGGATTGCCTGTTCCATCGTTTCCTCCAGCAGGAATCCCCTCCGCAAAAGTATCTGCGGGTAAAACAGCAAAACCAGCTAATTGATTGGTCATTATTTAAATTGCACCTAAGTAAAAATTAGTAAAAATTTCCTTAATTTAGAAACCGCCGCTCCCGAAGCAATCTGACTAGATAGCTTAGATTAGTTGTTTCCCCGTCATTTTCAGGATTTCATAATGGCATTAAGAATTGACAATCAAACATTTAATTGCTACTAATGTTGCTTTAATCAAATGTTGAACTAATACTCCTAAGCTCGATAAATTGGCTAAATTTGGCGAGCCATAACAAAAAAATAATTGAGAGAATTTTGTTATTTTTTATTAAATATGATCTCAAACAACTCAAAAAACTAAAAACTTTCAATGTTGATGAATAACTTATTGGACGGAGAACATCAAACATTTGGAATTGGACAGCTACTTTACTTTTCCCTAACTTAACTAATGAAAGAATCATTGTCAGGATTAAAACTCTCGATAGCTAAAGCAAATATTGATGTGGAGACTCTGCACGCTAATGCCTTCTATCAATATCAGCTAAACGATAACATCGCTATTACCCCTGAAGTAATTTACGCTAATAATCTAGATCATAATCATGACAATGATGATTTGATTGTTGGTACTCTACTAACCACCTTATAATTTTTGATAATTTTTGGATTTAGAACTAATCATCATCATGCACTCAGATTCTAAACAACTTGAGGAACTGGGTGTTTTTTATGATAAATGTTTGGCGATCAACTGTGATAATTGCTTGGGCTGCACTCTACTGTAACGATTGTTTCCTGGCATAATCACTATATTTGGTGCTTGCTTACATTGCTTTAAACAACCAGTAGTTTTAATTTCTACTTTGTCTGTTATCCCTTTAACTTGTAATTCAATCTGTAGCAATTCACAAGTAGTTTTCCCGCCATTTTTCCAGCAGCTTGAACCTTGACAAATCAATACCTTAGCTTTTGAGTTAGTAGTTGCAATTACATTATCAAAGGTAGCTGGTTCTGGAAGTAACTCTATTCTATAGGCTTTATACTCAACCTTTTCTTGATGTAGTTTATACTTTCGCATTCCTGTCACTCTTAAATAGCAGCCAGGTTTCAGATTTTGACTTAGAAGCTTTTTTTGTTTGGCTACTTCAATCGAGTAGTCTTCTTCTTGGCTTGATAAATAGAGATATTTGACGCAACCCTTAGAACTTATAACCAAATCTTCTAACTTGCCAACAACAGTAAATTCAGAAACTAGAGGCTGTGCTGTAATCATAGGGTAAATCTCGACTAAACTAGATTTATTCTAATTGATTTTTATTTTCAATAAACTTTTATTTGTGGTTCAAAAGTTAAGTATCTTCAACATCTAAATCGGGATAGAATCATCATTTTGCTGAAAAACATGGCTTGACCCACAAACAGTAATGCTGTTGCTGCACCTAAAAAAACTAACTGATGAGCCAAGATAAAACCCAATTGCTTGGGCTTATTGTATTGATAATGAAATTTAGCAGCAATGTCCTGAAGCTTCCTTCTTGACAATTAGCTGCACCTTGAAAGGTATAAAATAATCCTCCTGTAGCTAATACAGCAGAAGCAACTAAATGTAAAATTTCCCTTGAATACCCCTAAATATTTATGGCATCATGTCAATATTTTACGGTCTGAAAGAAAGTAATACTAAACTGATGACAACTATAGCCAGCACAATAAATCCAGTAATAATTGCTTTAAATTGCTCTTTCTTACTTAAAATTCTCTCTTCAGACTTAGATTTAAGCGCGTGCCATACATGACCTCCCAAAAATGCACCACACAGAGTAAACTGCACTCCAGCAAACTGACCCAAATCTGCACCATACAATTCTGGAGGAAAAGCAACATCATTGAAAGCCACAAAATAGCCAGAAGTAAACGCCATCAATGCTATCCCTGCCAAACTATAAGCTAGAATAGCGTGTCCGTTGTAAGTTAAAGAATTTTTTGCCCACCCAAAAGGCTCTTTAACAATATGCCAAGCACCGCCAGCAATACAGATCAAACCGACCCAAATATGACCGCCGATAACATCTTCTAAATTGTCTACCGCAGCCATCCCTAAAGGATTCCAAACCCCATCACTCAAGCCAAAGAGATAGCCAAAAATAGTGACGGGGTTGAGAGTTGGTTCGGTAACTAGGCGCACATTACCTGCAATAGAATTGTATATTCCACCCCAAAACATGGCTTTGCCTACAAACAGTAATGCTGCTGCACCTAAAAAGATAAGGTGATGACCGAGAATAAAACCTAATTGCTTGGGATTGTCCCATTCATAATGAAATTTAGCAGCACGTCCCGAAGCCTCCTCGAGATTAGCTGCACCTCGAAAGACATGAAATAATCCTCCTGCACCTAATACAGCAGAAGCAACTAGATGTAGAATTCCAATTACAAAATAGGGATAAAGGCTAACAATTTCACCTGATGCACCCACCCCGTAACCCAAACGGGCAAGATTTGGTATTAATAATAACCCCTGCTCATTTAAGGGAATATTTGCCACATAACGATCTATCTCTAATAGAGTAATAGATCCCGCCCAAAACATAATTAATCCCCCATGGGCAATATGCGCCCCCAATAGTTGACCTGATAAATTGATCAAACGAGCATTACCTGATAGCCAACCGTAATTATTGCTAGAAACGTTTATTGTTGCTGTCATAAGATTTTAGTTTGTCTCTAAATAACCAGAAAAGCTCAATGCAAAATGTAATTTACACTAAGCTATAAATGAGAACACGATAAGAACAATACACTTGGAGTTCGCCCTAATCCCCAGCCCTTCCTATAGCTGGCTTTGGTGTAGCTTGTGGTTGACCCACTGTAGATTCACCTGATTGGGGAGTCGCCGCATTGTCTAAAGCTGTAATTACACGCTTAAAATCAAACCCAATTGCCCGTAATGCGTGCCAAAGATGACCCTGCAAGAAGAAAAACGCTAGGAAGAAATGAGCGTTAGCCAACCAACAGCGAGCAGTATGAATGCCAGGAGGTAGCGCAACTGTATCGGTAAAGTAAGGCACAACCCCCAACTTAATATTTAATGGCGCACCATAGAATTCTGGAGGATAAGCCAAAGTATTAACCGCGCAGTAGTAGGCTGCTACAAAACCAGCTAAAGCAATACCACCGAGGGAATAAGATAAAATTGCCTCTCCCGAAAAGATAAGCTGTTTCTTTGCCCAGCCCAAAGGTGGAGTAATGATGTGCCAGATACCGCCACCAATCAGCATGAAGCCCACATAAATATGACCACCAACTAAATCTTCTAGGTTATCTACAGAAGCAAAATGAGTTTGATAGCCAAAGATAGTTGCAGGATTTAAAGTAGGATCGGTGACGACTCTTACATCCTGGATATTGACATCATATAAGCCACCGAAAAACATCGCTCTAGCCACTAATGCTAATGCACCTAAGCCTAAGAACAATAAATGATGTCCCAGGATAATTCCTAACTGTTTGCGATCGCCCCATTCAAAATGGAAATCGCGAGCTTTTCCTTGAGCCTCTTTTAAGTCGCTTGGTGCTTTAAAAGTATGGAATAGTGCCCCTGCACCCAATACAGCCGAGGAAATTAAATGTACCGCACCCACTACAAACATGGGATAAGTATCTACAACCTGTCCGCCTTCACCAACGCCTAAGCCTAAAGTAGCTAAGTGAGGTATTAGAATTAATCCTTGTTCCCCCATCGGTAAAGTGGGATTGAATTTGGATAGTTCAAAAAATGTAAATGCTCCCGCCCAAAACACAATTAGTGCCGCTTGAGCAACATGAGCAGCGATAAATAAGCCAGATAAATTGGCAAAACGGGCATTGCCCGCCCACCAATCGTACTTAACTCGGGGTTGATCGTATGTCTGCAAAACGAAACCTCATTAATTGATTTTATAAAACTTGTTACTAATTATTCTCAATAGATTAATAACAACTTCATTGTGCATTATTGATAATATATTGCAAGTTATTTGTTAATAAAACTTGATAATAAGCGATCGCAAAACACTAGTTCTTGAGCTGGCTATGATTTTTGTCATAATAAATCTACTCAAGTTTGAATAAGGAAAAGCTTTTAAAGTGAAATTGCCTTAGCCAATCGCTAATCTGAAATTTGTCAGCGTAGATTACAATTTCTTTATCTTTTTGCAAATTATAATCATTTTTTTAAATCTAAAAGAAAAATATTCTCATTAAATCAATTTTAGCTGTAAGCTAAACAGAAATATTATTGAAAATAAAATCAATAATTAAACAGGAGGTTCGTAACTGTGACTGCCATAATTGACAATCTTCAAGGAGTCAAGGACTCTAATGATATTCCTTAGGTGGGCGGGCAATGCTCGCTTAAAAGATCTTTCAGGTAAATTGCTGGGGGCGCACGTCGCTCATGGAGGTTTAATCGTATTTTGGGCTGGCGCAATAACTTTGTTTGAATTGTCGCGTTTCAATTTAAATCAACCAATGTACGAACAAGGCTTAATTTTGTTGCCTCATTTGGCGACTTTGGGTTTTGGTGTGGGTAATGGCGGACAAGTTATCGATACTTATCCTTATTTTGCGATCGCTGTAATCCATCTAATTTCTGCCGCAGTATTGGGTGCAGGTGGTATTTATCATTCTCTTATCGGGGCAGAGGTACTAGAGCAAAATGATACTTTCTCTGGCTTCTTTGGCTATGATTGGCAAGACACGGACAAAATAACGACGATTATTGGCATCCATCTCATCTTGTTAGGTATTGGTGCATTTCTGCTGGTATTTAAAGCAATGTTTTGGGGAGGCGTATTTGATCCCTGGGCAGGAGAGATGGGGCAAGTTAGGGTGATAACTGACCCGACAGTCAATCCAGTAACTATATTTGGCTACTTGTTTGGCGCTTTTGGCCGAGAGGGAATGGCAGCAGTAAATAACCTAGAAGATGTAATTGGCGGTCACTTGTGGATTGGTGCAATTTGTATCCTGGGTGGTTTCTGGCATATTGCAACTAAGCCTTTTACTTGGGCGCGTCGGGTACTAATATATTCAGGAGAAGCCTATCTTTCTTATAGTCTGGGGGCAATTTCCTATATGGGATTCTTGGCAGCTTACTTTTGTACTGTCAATGCTACCGCCTATCCTGAAGTCTTTTACGGCCCTGTTGGTTTAATTCAAAACGAGACAGGAATAGTTACTGCTAGGGGATGGTTAGCTGCTTTTCACTTAGTATTTGCCATCTTGTTTCTCCTGGGTCATATATGGCACGCTGTTCGCGCTAGAAGCAAAGAAGCTGGATTTAATTTTAATGCTGCTGATGTCTCTCTAGTTGTGGCAGACGATCCTTTGGTGGGAAACCTGAAAACGCCTCTTAATTCTTCTGATTTCAGTCTTTGGTTATTGGGAAATTTACCTTTTTATCGTCCTGGTCTTTCACCCCTGTTTCGAGGCTTAGAAATTGGCATGGCACATGGGTATTTGCTTTTTGGTCCATTCGCTCTTTTAGGTCCTCAAAGGAATAGTGACCAAGGAAATTTAATTGGTTTGCTTAGTGCTTGCGGATTGATTGTAATTCTGGCTGTTTGTCTCTCAATTTATGGTAAAGCCTCATTTAACCAGGAATGGCGGTCGAACTTTAAGACCTACTCTACGGCAAATCCAGACGTACCAGCTGCCCTTAAAACGATAGGTGGTTGGAATCAGTTGGCAGCTGCTTTCTTAATTGGTGGTATGGGGGGAGCTTTCTTTGCTTATCTAGTTTACGATAACCTCGATGTGCTGAAGCTAGTCTTGAGTGGAAATATCTAAAGAAATTTTTTGCTTAGCTTATTGCAAATTAATTCTAATAAGCTGTATGATACTGAAGAGATTTTTTCTGGGAATTAAGCACTCATCTCTGCTTAACTTCTATTGATTAAATTAGGGAACTGGCAAGATTTACTTTAGTTAAATCGATTCAAAGGTTGTAATCTCCTTTAATAATTAGTAATTTATTTCAATAAGCTGGGAAATAATCTCAAATTGAAAAACTGATTAGCTTAATTTCAGTGAACAAATCTACGTCTGACAAAATTATCAAACACATACAAAACTAACAGGAAAAATAATCATGGCTAAAATTGGTCTCTTTTACGGCTCAACTACAGGTAAAACCGAAGCAGCCGCCGAAGCAATACAAGATGCTTTGGGAGGTGAAGATGTGGTAGCTTTACATGAAATTGCCGATGTAAGCGATAGTGACTTTGCTAATTACGATCGCATCATTATTGCTTGTCCTACTTGGGATGTAGGTGGATTGCAGTCTGACTGGGAAGGCTTCTACGAAGATGATCTCGACAAGATCGACTTCAGTGGCAAAAAAGTCGCTTATTTCGGCACTGGCGATCAGGTTGGTTACGCGGATAACTTTCAAGATGCCATGGGCATTTTAGAAGAAAAGATTTCTAGTTTAGGCGGAGAAACTGTCGGTTATTGGTCTACAGATGGTTACGAACATGAAGCATCTAAGGCTGATCAAGGTGGTAAGTTTGTGGGCTTGGCTTTAGATGAAGATAATCAATCAGAATTAACAGATAAACGTATTCAGGAGTGGACGACACAACTCAAGTCTGAATTCGATCTTTAAAAGTTTGGAGATTCTCCTCTCCAATAAACAGGGAAAAGCAAAAGATCAGCTTAACTTATTGCTTTCCCCTTTTCTACTAAAAACTGTGAGAGTCGATATTTGCTATACCTTAAAGAATTTGTTTCTGAGAACTTGTTCTCCTTCAGAAGTTAATTGAGCATTGTCGCAAACAGCGAGGGGTGCATTATCTCCTGATTGACTGCTGGCAGCATTACCTTGTAAATAACCACTGGCAATTACATACTCTAGATGCTGTTGTACTTCATCTGCCTGAACGACTTTATTCTCAAAATCGTCGGCAAAGAAACTAACGGTTTGAGGTTGGTTCTCTGTTTGCTTGACCTTATTGAGTAGAAAGTAGATGATATCGTCGCGACGCTCTTGAGTGGGAATAGACATAGTTAAATCTAAAATAGTTAATGAAAATTAATAGCGATAAGTAACGCTACCAAATAAAATAATAAATATTCTTACTAAGTATCTCTATCTTAAGTTGTAAATATTTAAATAGTTACACAGTATTGTATACAGACAAACTATTTAACCAGACTGCTGGGACTGCTATCGGCTATAAGACATTGATTGACTGAAATTTTTACTAATTATTATTAATAATTTTATTCAATTAGATAATCTAGTTAAATTTGCAAATTTTATGACAATCGCCAAGATTACAGAGCAAACTTGTCCTGGCAGAGGAGTGATTGCCTCTGACGCGACAAGATCTACTTCTACTACCTATCAGACAAAAAAGCCAAAATTTCCTAACTGGAGTCGTCCGACATTTTCGCCAGAACATGGTGTTTTATTAGTCTTGTTTGGCTCTTTCCTAACTGGCACGGCTTTAGCACAGCAGTGGACATACACGACAACTTGGGCTTTAGTTTGTGCTTTTTTCACCTTACAGGCAGAGCATCCTTACATAGTTCAAATTAAGTTAAGGAAAAATTTAAAATCCCGTTATTTAGTTTGGGGAGGAATTTATGGTGCGATCGCTTGCTCCTTAGCCGTATTTCTGTGGTTGCAAGCTTCCGTATTAGTATGGCTTTACCTCCTGGCAGCAATTGGCTTGATTGCCGATGCGATCGCTGTAATCAAAGGTAAACACAAATCCAGAGTCAATGAAATTATTGGATTTGCCGCTATTTGTCTGGCTGCACCTTTAGCTTATGGCGCAACTACAGGAAGTTTATCCCCAGAAGCGATGGCGATGTGGATACTTAACACGTTATTTTTTAGTAGCGCAGTGTATACCATTAAGCTACGTCGCAAAAAAACGGCAGCTTTTAAACCAGGAGTCATCTATCATTGCATTGCCACTCTAATAATTATTAGTCTTTACTGTTTGGACTATCTATCTTTAGTTACGGCTTTATCTTTTACGGTAGCTTTGATTAAGTTGACCACAGTTTTTGGGTTTGAAAATTGGTATCGCCAAGCTAAATTTCACTCCATTGCTATATTTGAGACTCGCTTTGCTCTACTTTATATTGCGATCGCATCTATTAGTGTTCTTCCCGCTCATTTACCGCCTCGATAAAAGAGTAGCTGTATTGATAATTGATAATTAATCAATCATTAAGAATATCTTCCAAGCTGTATTGCCGTTTTGAAGGAAAGCGATCGCTCTGGATACTGCTTTTAGTCTTCTTGACCACAGCTTGATATGCTTTACTGTACAAAAAATCAAGACGTTCTAAAAGATGATTGCGTAAATTAGTTGTCAGTTTATTATTAAGCTGTAGCCTGAATCCTGTTATTTCTGCTTCCCAATGATTGCGATTCCACGCCGATTGTTCGTGCCAGTATTCAATTAGTAAAAGGTGAAACATAATCAAGTATGCAAACTGTTCTACCGATGACTTTTCACCTCTTACCAACGCTTCTAACTCCTCAACCAAATTATCTATATCCAAATGCTCAAAATCGCGATCGCGCAGCAATTGTGCCTGTTCCATTAGCCAAGAATCATATTCTAGATCAATATTATGCTGCAACATAGTTCTTAAGACTTCTGTAGATGGGCTTTTAGGATCATTGTACTATTTTTTGACTTTTGACTGGTTCAAAAAAGATGTATTAGTTCCTTTTGAAGTCTGCCAAGAAATGATTACTGGAGGTTTTGGTAAACTTGCGATCGCTCATTGGTCACAAGTTAAGGAAATTAGAAAAAAGTCAAGAGAAAAACCAAATCATGTAAAACTCAGAGAGAGTAGGCAATTGAACGATTGGATTTCTCTATGAACAAGAGTAAGAGAC
>JBHJNW010000168.1:0-18842 GCA_050330395.1 Pleurocapsa sp. | reverse complement strand
AGTTTTATAACTAACTAATAAAACCAATAATAGTAAAATAAGTATTGGTATATATAACTTAAAGACTATAGGTAATAAACGCCTAAATTTGGTATTTAAATTCATAATTACGATAAGATATGCTATTTTACTCAGACAGTGTTGTCAAAATTGAGCTTAGGTTAAATTTAGCTTATCTTATAGTTAACACTTAATCGTGTCAAATTTACTTGGTCTTAAAGTAAGTTTCTCACCTCAAATTGGCAATATGCCTCTGGCTGCAATTGTCTCACTTACGAGCATCTTCAATGTTAGAGATCGCTATTAAACATTATTATTCTCTCTCATCTAGCTTAGTAATTACTCTTAAGAGACATCAAAATAAATTATGAGAATATGCGGTAAACCGTATTTTACTTGGATTTTTGGCTATTCTAAAATAGAGAATATAAATCAAAAGATATTAATATAACTGATTTTTCGAGATTTAGTCATCTCGTTTATAAATTATCAATGTAGAGAGGTTGGGTAGACGTTATGGGTTTTTTTGATTCTCAGGTAGTCCAAGAAGAAGCTAAAAAGTTGTTTGATGATTATCAGTCGCTAATGAAGTTAGGCGGTGAATACGGCAAGTTTGACCGCGAAGGCAAGAAAATGTTTATCGAACAGATGGAACAGCTAATGGATCGTTATCGTATATTTATGAAGCGTTTTGAGCTTTCCGAAGACTTTATGGCGCAGATGACTGTTCAACAGCTAAAAACTCAGCTCAACCAATTTGGCATGACTCCTCAACAGATGTTTGACCAAATGGAATTAACTCTCAAACGGATGAAGTCTGAGATTCAACCATAATCTCTGTTTGTTGGTTAAGTCAGACTTGCTGGTTTTTAGGTGATTTGTCAAGAATGACTAAAAGCTCTCATCTTATTCAACTAGGTGGCGTAAACTGAGAAGCGGCAGGAAAATATTTGACTGGCTCATTTTGTAAAGCTTTGAGCATAAAAGAACGCCAAACAGGCGCAGCAAAGTCTCCTCCCGTGATCCCTTTTCCCATACTTTGATAGTTATCGTTCCCTATCCAAACCGCCGTTGCTAGCTGAGGTACATAGCCGACAAACCAAACATCTCGCTCGGAAGATGTAGTTCCTGTCTTCCCTGCTGCGGGGCGACCAATATTTGCCTTACTGCCAGTTCCTCCTGGTTCTAAAACGCCTTTTAACATCGTATTCAAGCTAGCTGTAGCCCAAGGGTCTAATACTTGTTGAGGGTTAGGAGTATTATCTAATAAAATATTTCCTTTACTATCGGTAACCTGCAAAATAGCTGTAGTTTTGGATTGCCAACCATTATTCGCAAACGTGGCAAAAGATCCTGCCATTTCTAAAGGAGTCACGCCAATTGAACCCAAGGGTAAAGAAATTACTGGCTGCATCGGACTTGCTATTCCTAAAGTACGGCAAATTTCGATGACTTTTTCTAATCCAACAGCCTTACCCAGTTTAACCGCAGGAATATTACGAGATTGAATCAAGGATTTGGCAAGAGACATTCTGCCGCCAAAATCTTCTTTACCACCATAGTTTTGAGGTCGATAAACCCCTCCAGGGATAGAATAAGTTATCGGCGCATCCTCAACTATCGTACCTGGACTATATTTCCCACTTGCCAAAGCAGCATAGTAGACAAAGGGTTTAAAAGAAGAGCCAGGCTGTCTGCGAGACTGAACAGCGCGGTTGAACTGGCTAGATTCATGGTCAACTCCTCCTACTAGTGCTTTAACAAAATGAGTTCGCGGATCTACTGCTGCCAAGGCGATTTGATCGGCTCGTAAACCCCAGCTGAGCAGCATTTTATGATTCTCTTTGACTGATTCTTCCGCCATCTTCTGGAAGTCCATGTCAATTGTCGTTTGGACTCTGATGCCACCCCGCAATATTCTGTCTTTACCAAAACGCTCTTCTAATTCTTGGATAACGGCTTCGGTGATAAAAGGCGATTTGCTGCTACGCCAGGCAGTAGGTTTTCCCACCAATAAAGGAGCTTTAAGTGCAGCCTGTTCTTCTTCTGGCGTAATCCAGTTTAGCATCCGCATTCTTGCTAATACTGATGCCTGCCTTGCTTTAGTACTGCTATAGTTCAAAAAGGGGCTATATTGCTCTGGTGCTTGAATTAAGCCAGCTAATACCGCAGCCTCGGCAAGATTTAGCTCGTTAGCACTTTTGTTGAAGTAGCTTGCAGCAGCAGTTTGAATTCCATAGTTGTTGTGACCCCAATAGATATTATTCAGGTACATTTCTAAGATTTCATCCTTAGAAAAAACCTGCTCGACTCTAATGGCTAAAATTGCTTCTGCCAGTTTACGACTAAAAGTACGTTCACTAGTCAGAAAAAGATTTTTAACTAGCTGCATGGTCAAGGTGGAAGCACCCTCTGAAACGCCACCTTCTCTGTAATTGGTTACGACTGCACGAGCAATACTGTAAGGATTTAATCCTCGATGACGATAAAAATTACTATCTTCGATCGCGATTACGGCTAGCTTTAATTCTGGTGATATTTGCTCTAGAGAAGCGATTTCTCGGTTGGCTTCACCATGCAAACTAGTCATCAGTCTACCTTTAATGTCATAGACATAGCTGGTTTCGGCGGGAATATAATTACGCAAAACCCTCACATCAGGAAGATTACGAAAACTAAAGGCCAAGCCAACCAAACCCCCCGCAGCAACGGCACTAGTGATCATCGTAATGCCTAATACAGTACCTCCCGCAGCTTTTGCTACTCCAGACAGAAATGACATGACGATCGCCTGATTTTGTGGTTCTGGTTTCTGCAACATGATTTCAGAAGACACGATGTTTTATATTTCCTCCAAAGAGCATTACTAGTAAACTGCGCCAATTGTAGGCTACTGTAATTAGACAAAAAGTCAAGCAGAAATTAAATCATAACTTTATCCTAGTAATTTGCGCCTTATCATTATCTTCGTTTAAATTTGTTAATTTCTTGCCCAGCCTTCTCTGGTGATTGTTAGCAATGCCAATTGTCCGAAAAAAAACCTCGGCTGACTAACCGAGGAATTTAAATTCAGGAGAAATCTCAATGTTGACTAGCGATCGCAGCCAGTAAAGTCTAGTTTCAACTTGCTATCACCAGCTGCTGCTACTAAGACAGATTCACTATTCGATCTATCACGACATAATCGTGAAAATAGCAGCCTATAAAATGTATAAGACGCTAAGACTATTTGCTGTAGTTAAAAACAACAAACCGTACTAATCAAAACAGTAAGTTGAGTTGTTTAAATTAAACAGCCAACATTTTTAATTTATGTAAATTAATGTAACAAAAAAATCATACATTAACAAGGTAGTTTGGATCTGCACCGAGTAAGACACGCTGACAGGTAAACTAAACTACTACTACTCGATAAATTATTTCACGCTTGAGCCAATGATTATTGCAATTACTGCTTTAAAAGGAGGGGTGGGTAAAACCACAACCGCAGTCCACTTGGCTGCCTATTTCCAGTCTTTAGCACCAACACTATTAATTGATGCAGATAAAAATCGTTCGGCATTAGTTTGGTCAAAAGAAGATAAATTACCCTTTTATGTGGCTTCTCAAGCGGGTGCGCCAGGCTTGATTAAGAAATTTACCCATATTATCATTGATACTCAAGCTAGACCAGAACCAGAAGAATTAGAAGATTTGGCTGCTGGTAGTGATATGTTGATTTTGCCGACAACTCCCAATCATTTAGATTTAGATACGACAGTTAAAGCCGTGGAATTGCTGAGAACTTTGGATGCCAATTACAAAGTTTTGCTGACCAAGGTGGACTCCCGCACTAAAAATGCTAGAGATGCTAAAAAGTTTTTGTCAGACGCACAGCTACCAATATTTGAAGCCGAAATTCCCTTATTGGTTGCTTTTCAACGATCGCCCAGTCATGGTGTCATCGTTAAAGACTATCCCGATCCTCGATCGCATATTGGTTGGAATCAATATCAGGCTGTAGGTCAAGAAATAGTCAAGATAATCTCTTAGTAGCTTTTTGATCCTAGCCACCCTTGTGAGCAACAACAGCGTAAAAAGGATCACCTCCAGCTAAACCCAACATTTGTAAAAAGCCAGGTAAAGGAGGTTGATGCACTATTACTTCTGGTTTAGTAAAACCATCAACAGACTGGAAATAACGTTGTACGAGATTTACCCGATCTGTATCTGTCCCATCTCGCCAAGCGGCGATCGCTTTTTGATAGAACATGCGGTTAGAAAAGCTAATGATTACTATACCATCAGCTTTTAGTACGCGATAAATTTCTGATAAGACAGCTTCAGGATATTGTAGATATTGAATAGAGACGGTAATTAAAACTGCATCAAAATCCTCATCTTCTAGGGGTAACTTGGGATTTTGATTGAGGTTTTGCACAAAATAATGATCTAATCTTGGGTTTTTGGCTAATTCTGCGGCATTCATCCCATGCCCTTCAACATGAGCAAACTCCACATCATCAGGTAAATGAGATACCCAGCTACTCATTAAGTCTAAGATCTGAATATTTGGCTGTAGCCGTTCGCGATAAAGATTAGTTAGGCGATCGATAAACCCTTCGTCCACATGAGTTACCAATCGAGGAGAATCATAAAAATTAAGATCGTTAGTATCGTCTAATTTGGCTCTTTGCTCTGGACGCAGCATAGGTAAAATATTTGATAGTTTTATTTAATCGATTTAAATTCTATCGTTTTTTCACTGCCTAGATAATCGCTTTCTACTAAGATCGCTGCAATATCGAAGCATAGCTGAATTTAACTGATATTACTATACTCAAAGCTCAAATTAGCTTAATGATAATTAAGCAATGTTTATCTATATGATTGGCTCTCAATCGCATCTTTTGCTGATTTTTTCCTAATACTTAACCAGTTAAATAGTTTCCAAAAAATGCAGGACAATAGCTGACGATTCTGTTTTTACATAATTGCTAGATTAGATGAGTAAGCAAGATACGATTAGTACTTACTGAAAACTTTATATTTTATTAGTAAGTTATGGATTAAATTAGCAATACTAAAGTTTTTATATTTTTTATCTTTTCAAAAGATAGCTGACTATTATGGCAAACAGTAGTCGTAGGCGCAAGTTCGGCTTAGTAATATTACAATTTTAAAATAATAGTTGAATTGAAAATTATTTAAAGATGGCAAATCTCGAACATTTAGCATTAATTAAGCAGGGGGTTAACGCCTGGAATGAATGGTATAAGCAGCACCCAAAAGCAACTCCCGACTTTTCCCAAGCCAATCTTAGTAATCTTAATTTAAGTGGAGTAAATTTTAACAAAGCTAATCTAAAACAAGCTAATTTAGCCAATACAGACTTAAGTAAATCTCTGTTAGTCAATGCCAATTTGGAGAGAGCGAATCTATTAAAAGCAAATCTTGCCGATGCTAACTTGCAAGGGGCAAATTTAGACTACGTAATTTTTTTTCAAGCCACAATTAATCGCCAAACAGCGATCGCCAGTAAAAGCCTGAAAGTTTATGAAATTGTCAACAATAAAGTTCAAAACAAAAATTTTTCGGGTGTAGATCTGAGTAATTCTCATCTATTCCGTGCCGATCTTAGCAATGCCGAGTTAAGTAAGGCTAAATTAGTTAATGTCAACTTTAATCGTGCTAATTTAAGCAATGCTTATCTTTATAAAGCAGATTTGAGTAATGCTAATCTCCAAAACGCTGAGTTGAGCAACGCCTATTTTAGTCAGGCAAATCTCACTTCTGCTTATCTTGGTGGCGCGTTATGTTATGGAACATATTTTAAATATGCAGACTTAAAATTTGCCAATTTGAAAACAGCTGAGTTTAATCATAAAACGATGATTGACCTCAAGTGGTATTCTGTTTGGGAAATAGTTAACCATGGTGCAGTTAAAAAAAACCTGAGTGGTGCAGATCTAAGTAATGCTAATCTCCAAGGAGTTAATTTTGAAGAGGCAAATTTAACTAATGCCAAACTACATCATGCTATCTTACGCGATAGTAATTTTAATCGTGCTAACTTGACTAATGCAGAGCTTGTCGGGGCAAATATCTGTGGAGTAAATTTAAATCAGGCTAATCTTAAGGGGGCTAAGCTAAAATCAGTAATTAGCGATCGCCGTACTCAATTATCAGCTAGCGAAAGTGCCAATAATCTAATAGTTCAAGAGCAACCAGCAGCAATTAAAGCGATCGCTCCATCTTCTGCCACCACTAGAGCAAGCAAGAATATTATTGGAATATTATTTGTAGCAATTATTGCTTCAATTATTGCCACTGGCTATATCTTCTTTAATCAAAATCTCAGCTATCCTTGGCAGGAAAGGCTCCAGCTATGGCAAGAAAAGCTCAAATAATCAAGGATTAAAGGATTAATCAGATAAAAATATTGGGTTTAGCTGCACCTACTTTACAAAGTCTCTGTCCGCAACCAAACCTCTACTAACAATCAATAGCTATTTCAAAAATATTCTCTTGAGAATATTAAAACTAAATTAGTCGTTTTCCCAATTATCGTCAGAAACTAAATCTCCAATCGGATCTCTTAAGAGATAGTCACATCTTTCCAATTCGCATTCAACTGTAACCCATTCACGAGCAGGAATATACCGACAAAGAGTATAAATGGACTGTTGGCGATTAACAACGCCTGTTTCAATCAGCTGTCGAGCTTCTTCTTTGAGGGTATCAATAGAGTAGCTATGAGAAATAGGATAGTATACGGTAGCAGTAGTCATGTTTGGTCACCGAATCAATAGTATTTAATTTAAATCTCTTTCTATAAATATAAACCATTTAGCAGATGATTAATAATAAAACATACTATTTTGCTGTATCTAAAGTTACCAAATTATTATAATTGTCGATAAAACTAAAATCGGCAGCTGTAAATACATAGTTGCTAAAGTGTCCAATATTGCGCAATGTTGCTACCCAAGCAGAATTCTAAAATCCAAAATTGCGTTGAGAACTAGCTCCTAACATATGAGAATCATGACAAAACAAAGCGGACAAAGCGATCGCCTGAGCCTGCTGCATTTGACCGTAGCTAAACGCCCAGGGGAAGTGTGAATCCATAATACTTTTAAACCATTCCAGTACATAAGGACTACCGTAGATCACTATTCCTACTGCTTGTCCATTGGCGATCAGTTGTTGATATACGTGTTTGGCTTGGGGCGTTAAACCAGCTTTACCCCGAAAAGGATTACCTCGAATAAATACCTGTAACAAAGTAGGGCTAGAATCTAGCAGAATGTACTCAATGTACTCAAAGGTATTGCTGTCTAATATTTGTCTTTGGTAGTTATACCGTTGTGGCATAGTAACCGCCGGTGAATTCAGATCTAAATAAGCAGTATTAAGTAGATCATCTACCACAATCAAATTACGTCCCTCTTGATTTGGGTTGGGAATCAATACTGCTTTGCTAGTTTGCAATGAAGCTTGTAGAATCGAATCAACCGTTAGTCTGGCTGCTGGATGGGATAATTCGGAAGTCGATTCGGAGGTAGTTAATACTCGCTTTTTGGCTTGCCAAATCCGAGCTAAAGACTGTTGAATGCGCTGTTGGGCAATTCGTCCTGATCTTACCGCGTCGTAAATTGAGGCGATCGCCACTTCAGGGTTGTCGGGCATCAATAAAATATCGCTTCCCGCTTCAACTGCCATCACTGCTACTTCTTCGGGTGAAGCATATTTAGTTATTCCCCCCATGATTAGAGCGTCGGTAACAACTAATCCCTCAAACCCCAGTTGCTTTCTCAGCCGCTCCGTAACAATCTTGGCAGAGAGGGTAGCGGGCTTTTGCCGATCCCAAGCAGGAATTAATAAATGAGCCGTCATAACGCTATCTACGTCCGCAGCGATCGCCTGCTGAAAGGGTGGTAGCTCGATCGCTGCCAGTCTAGATTCTGGATGAGGTATAGAAGGTAAATCTAAATGAGAGTCTGTCGCGGTGTCTCCGTGACCAGGAAAATGCTTGGCTGTGGTTAAAATAGGATAAGATTTAGCACCCTTAATAAACGCCGTAGTCAGGGCTGCAACAACTTCAGGGCGATCGCCAAAAGCTCGAATATTGATAACAGGATTATCAGGATTATTATTGACATCTACTACTGGAGCAAGCAGCCAGTTAATTCCTACCGCTAAAGCTTCTTGAGCCGTTATTTTACCCATTTGAGCAGCATACTGTAGCGCTAGACTCGGATTCTGCTGGTAAATAGCACTCAACGCCATAGGCGGAGGAAACCAAGTTCCTCCTGGAAAACGCTGTCCAATACCTTCCTCAACATCGGCGGCGATCAAGAGGGGAATTTTTGCCCAACTCTGTAGCTGTTGCGATCGCGCCTGCAATTCAATACTGCTTCCCCCCAAAAGAATTACTCCACCAAGGTTAAATTCTGTGAGCCACTTTTTTAGTTGAGCATGATTAGCTTCCCAAGCAGGATAACGAATTTGATGGTCGAACAGATAGCCCGAAGCTCGCACAACAATCATTTGAGCGATCTGCTCTTTGAGAGACAAACTTTGCCAATCTCTAATTTTCAATCCTTAATCCTCAATGCTCAAGCTATAAATCTTCGCCCAATTCTACTGTCTCTGGTTTATCTTGTCGCTCCTGACTAATTTTACTGAGCAAGTTCAACATATTATCGCCTCTTTCTAAAGAGTCTTCCAAAAACTTGACTGTGGGAATACGTCTGAGCTGCATACGGCTACCCAATTCCTTTCGGACAAAATTTGCCGAAGACTCTAATCCTTCCATAGTCTCTGTTCTGGCTTCTTCCGTGCCATAAATGCTGACGAAGATTTTAGCGTGCTGCAAATCTCCTGAAACATCAACATCAGTAACGCTCACCATTCCCGCACCAACGCGATCATCTTTGATTTCGCTGAGTAACATTTGGCTGACTTCTCGCTTAATTAAGGCAGCTACACGAGCTACACGACGACTATTAGCCATAATTTTTTACCTCATCATAATAATGGACGATGCAATAAACTGTCTGACGACAGTTCCTATATGCGAAGCGGTATCCTTTAGGACAACAGGTCACAGACCCATAACGGACTATCTTGCAATTACACCACTCTAAATTGTAGCTAAACCGTACCTAGTTAGAAACTAGTAGTATTTAATCTTCCTCTCAACGCTTTTATTTGGCTAGTTGTGCCAGGATGCTTGACTGCGGGAAAGTCATTTTTGGGCTTTCTGACAATAAATAATCTAAAAATGTCTCCGCAATTACCGACAATTTTTTGCCAGCTAAATAAGACACAAACCAACGACGTTTAATCGGAAAGTGTTGGAAATCTAAAATTGTTAATTCCCCTGATTTTCCCTCAGAAATTAAACAATGTTCTGATAAAACTGATATTCCTAATCCACCAGAGATCGCCTGTTTTATCGCTTCGTTGCTGCCTAGCTCTAGCTTAACCTTGACCGCAATATTATTAGACGCAAATAATTGGGCAATAGCTTCTCTCGTCCCCGATCCCTGCTCCCTCATAATAAAAGGCTGATCGTTCAACTCTTTTAAATCAATATTTCTTTGCGAAGCTAGAGGATGATCTTTTTTAGCGACAACTACCAAGGGGTTATTTAAAAATGGTTGACTGGTCAAATCGATATCTTGGTGAGGATTGCTAACCACATACAAATCGTCTTTATTCATTTGCATTCGCTCCTGAATTTCTTGATGGTTAGTCACTTGCAGCGCAACATCAATTCCCGGGTAATTCTGGCAAAAAGGACCAAGTAGTCTGGGAACAAAATATTTGGCGGTAGTAATGACAGCTAAGTTTAACTGTCCCTGCTTAGTTCCTTTTAGATCGGCTATCTTAATTTCAAAATTATTTAGTTTCTCAAAAATATCCTGACAAGTCATTAGCAATTCCTGCCCTGCATCGGTTAAATATAGACTTTTACCAATTTGTTCAAATAAAGGGAGTCCAATCGCTTTGGTTAACTGTTTAACCTGACTTGAAACAGTTGGTTGAGTAATTAGTAACTCTTCGGCGGCGCGAGTAAAGCTGCCATTGCGCGCTACTGTCTCAAATACCTTGAGTTGATGTAGAGTTGCTGGAATCAAAAGTTGATACTCCTGAATTTACTTAGTAATTATCTTGCTATTTATCATATACAAAAATCAATGTATTTTGCTTAAATCATAATTTAAAGTTTATAGATGATAGAAAATTTCACTCGCCAAATCAGCGGATTTACCATAAGCTGATCGATTATTGGCGGAGATTTAGTAGCGCACACTCCCAAACTAAACGAGGCTGGACATAACTAAGCAGGCATTGTCGAGTTTTTTCCCAGGTTATCATCAACTGAATCTGTTGATTTTGTTGCCAATAGTAATATTGCAGATAATCCACTAACCATAGTTGAGTTTGCCCATCTATCTGAGTAGAAATAGTTTGAGCTAAATTAAGAGCTTCTAAAGCCGTCTTGGGCGATCGCTTTAACTGTTGCAGTAAGTCATTGGGAATTACCTGTAGTTGCTGCCAGGCAGCGATCGCTTCTCCTGGACTGCCTTGAGCGATCGCGATTAGTTCAGGATGTTCTAGAATTTCTTGATAACCTCTCAGTTCTAATATGGTAGTTAGATGAACTTGCGATAGGCGATCAAACTGGATACGTTGACAGCGGGATACTAAAGTAGTCAACAAAGAGTCTGCATCAGGAGCAATCAAAATCAGCGTAGCGTTTCCTGGCTCTTCCAGAGTTTTTAATAGAGCATTGGCTGGTGCTTCTGCCATAGTTTGAGCCTCTTCTATAACCACAACTTGCCTGTTAGCCTCTAATGCAGGGCGATTTAAAAACTGCCTAATGTTGCGAATTTGTTCGATGCGGATTTTGGGGGGAGTTTTGAACTGCAAACCTTGATCAGCAGCTTGAGCGGCAGTATATAGTTCGCCTTTACTAAGATAAGTGGGTGCAACCCGCAGCAAGTCTGGATGACTGCCTGTCTGGATTCTTTTGACCGCTATTTCTTGCTGGGGAAGCGACAAATCAGTAGTTAACAAAAGCCGTGCAAAATCACTAGCAGCAATTGTACGTCCAATACCTGGTGAACCACAAAATAAATAAGCTGGTGCAATCCTGTTTAGCTTAACAGTCTGTAAGAGTAATTCAACTGGCTTGTCTTGACCTAATAAACTCTCGAAGGCATTCATGTTCAGACATTGCTGATTTGAATAATGATTTAAAGTACTTCTGAATTTTGACTTTATGCGCGATGCGAAGCGAGTCATGCGCGGGAAGCGGTACCCTTTAGGGCTGAATTCTGACTTTTATTACTGGAGGTAATTCTGACTTAAAACCAGTCAATTATTATCCTTCTTCATCATCAATCATCGCTGGATCGATTAAGGTGATGTCAAAAGGATCATCTGGTGGAATAGTCGGAAAGATATCGTATTCTCGATATTCGTAAACTGCTTCTACCTGAGGTCCAAAAACAACTTTATCGCCGTTTTCAAGGTCATGAAATCTTACCTTCTTGCCATTGATTAATAATCCATTAACGCTAGTTTTTCCTTCCGAATTGCCGTCAATAATCCGATAATAATGGCTATCCTCTTCTTCTCTCTTGATTATGGTGGCATGATGACGAGATACAAATTGAGATTGCAGCACGATATCGCACTGTTCGCCTCTCCCCAAAGAATAGGTGGCATTTTGAAGGCGAATCTCTCGATGACCTTTGCCATCAGTAACAATTAAGACGTGTTCTTCACGGTGTTTTACAGGTTTTGCAGTCATGAGCCAAGTATGGTATCACCGGTTTATTGTAACTAGGTTCGCCTGTTGAATTAATCAAAGCGATACAACTTGATTTTTAGTTGTCTTGGCAAGAGTTTGCCTGCATTTAGATTAGATCTTCAATTTGAATTTATGTAGCTGTCTAGTCAAAATAAAATAACGTGACGATCTTTCGCTGTTCTTCTGCTTCCTGACAAGTCTTTAATAATGTATTACTGTCGTGAAAAGCAAAGCAAATTAACTGCTGACAACGGGCAATAATCTCACTATTGCACATAGCACTCGCCTCGCCCAAAGATAAATGATCATTCTTAGAATTTTCAATTAGGTGAACAACTTTCTCCAGCTGCTTTTTAGATTCTTTTGGCTGACGAGATAAGCTTTGTGGCAAAATTACGGTCAATAAATTTGACTCAGCACGCATTGCACCTTTAATGGCAGCGGCATTAGTTCCAATAGCCCCAGAAGTAACTAACCGATTTCCTCCCAAAACCAAAGCATAGCTCATCATTTCTATCAACTGTTGGTGCATCAGCGGCACATGGCGAGAGCCTAATAAAGCGATTCGCTTGGAACCAGTCTGCTGTATGGCTGCTAGTTCTTGGGTTAATGTATCCAGGCTTACGTCGCTTGCGGTTATTGTGTCTAATGGTTGTTGGCTCAATGAACAAATTTCACGTCTAATCTTAACGCCAGTAATTGTAACAAATGATTGTCGGCTAAAGCGATAGCCTGTGGTAAAACTTTATTTTCAAGCTGTACGTTGCGTGCTTTTAATTTAAGTCTAAGCAATGCTGCCTCGTTTACGAGCTTCTTTGTAAGACGTACCAACGTTACGCAAACCTGCTTTGATGAGCTGTTGTTCTAGTAAACCAAAAAAGCGCGCGCGATCGCCTCCTCTGACTACTGCCTGATTATGAGCTTCGGCTAATGCTACGGGATAACCATAACCTTTTTGTACTTGAGCCAGCACGATACTCAAAGACTGCTCAAACAAATCTTGGTCTTCTACTACCCAAGCAGGAACTTCAATGCGAGCGATTTCTGCACCGACATTGACATAGCAGAAGTGAACTCTCTGGGCATCTTCGTAAAGATCTAAAATACGTAGATTGCTGCGATACAAGGGGCTTCTTTGTCCTGGTTGCAGCTGATTTGCCCAAAAAGTAGAGTCGCGTAAAGAATCAATTTTCTGACAAGGATATTTATCAAAGAGATCGCTACAGTGAACGACACAGTTAGGATGCTCATGCTCACAACTGTGCAAACGTAAAAAGTTTAATCCTTCTGTACTTCGAGAGGCACTGACATAGCCCATCAGCGGAATATTTGTGGCTCTAAGCCGTTCACAAGCAGCCAGAATTGGCGGGAGAATTTTGTCTCTTGCTTCTACGGGCAAACCGTCTAAAAACCAGTAGATCAAAGAGCCATCAACTAAAGCCAAGTTAGGTACATCATGATGTTCTCCTGGAGGCAACACCCAGTTACAGGCCATCTCTGCTAACATCTCAGCTTCTGAGACAGTGCGCCGATAACCCATCCATTCCTCTAAACGAATACCCCATTGCCGAGAAATATACAAATCTTCGGTCTTATAAAAAACTTCAGGCAGGCTATCCAACAAAGGATGCAAACTCTGCCCATAATGGATCATAATCTGACCGATATTAATTAAATAGCAGTAGGCAATCTCATGATGGGAAGGAGAAATTTGTGAACCATCTGTGGCAAAAACACTGTGGCTGTAGGGGGCTGCTTGTATATCAAAACACCGATCCAAAGGCTCAATGGGCGTAGCAGCAGCAAAGATGAGGCGATCGCGAAAATCTGTTTGCTGCTGAATTAATTCTGCCTGTCTATTGGCTGCCTGTGACTGTAATTGCTGAGCATATGCCAGTCTTTTGCCAGAAGCGATCGCTTCCTTGTGCATATGTTGGCTGATCCCAGGAATTTGTCCCGCAATTTTGGCTAGATCTAACATGGTTGTTAATAATTAGAATTAGTTAGAAACCTCTGCCATTTCAATCGTGCGATCGTCAAGATCTTTGACTAAGAAATTTAAAGGGCGATCGCGGCGTATCTTATACTTTAATCGTCTTGACTGAACTCGCAGCAACAACGCTTCTAAGCAGTCGCGGTCAAAGCAAACATGACGCTGACGATCTTTGTAACCACCGCTAGCACCCGCAATGATATGAATCTGAGTATTTTTTCTCAGTTGATACCATAATCCATCTGCACCATTTAAAGCTGTACTACTTGGGGTTGCCGACATATAAAGTGGATCCAGTCCTCCTGCACCCATTGCCTGTTCGTAATTATAGTAATAGTGCAGTGGAACATCAGCAGCAGGCAGATCTAATAACCCTTCATAAAATCGTTGAGCATTTTGTAAATCTGATACCATAACCGTGTATACTTTTGGCGCGCTGCTGAGGAACACCCACATCGCCCCCGCATAAGCCACTAACAACATTACCATTACACCTTGGGTAGAAAATAAACTATCCAAAGCTATTGGTGGTAAAAATGCACCCATATAATTTGTCATCAATCTACCCGAGCAAATAGTGTTAGCTATCATCTTAAACTGAGAATTTTAGAAAAATATGTTTTATAAAACTAGTTTTAATTTAATTGTTAACTATCAATTGTCAATGTTGTCAATTACTGAGTTAAGCCATGCTGCAAAGCAAAGCGGACTAATTCAGTACGGCTATTGGTGCCTGTTTTACCGAAAAGACGACTGACGTATTTTTCCACATTTCTGACGCTGGTACTTAATTCACGGGCAATTTCTTTATTCATCAAACCTTGAGCAACCAGATCTAAAACGCTTTGTTCTCTGGGGGTTAAATCTATTTTAATCGGCGGCGGAGTTATTGTAATTCCGCCACTGCCACCCAGCTTGTCGTCTAATTTTGCTTTAATTTCGACTAATTCTTTGGCGATTTTTTCAAGTTCAGCACTGCTTTCACCGTTGCCAGTACTAGATGGAATTTTTGAAAGTAAATTTTTAACAATTGCCTCTAACTCTTCAGGATCAAAAGGTTTGGAAAGGTAGGCATCACAGCCAGCTTCATAACCTTGAATGCGATCGCTTGTCATGCCTCTCGCCGTCAGAAAAACTACAGGAATCGAGCGATACCGGGGATCTTCTCTTAACTTGGCTAAAAACTCATAGCCGTTGACCTCAGGCATCATAATATCGGAGATAATTAGATGGGGAACTTGAGATTCGATCTGTTGCCAAGCCTCTTCAGCATTACTAGCGAGGGTTACTTGCCACGCTTCATTATCTTCTAAGTATGCTTGTACTGATTCTCTAATACCAGGCTCATCGTCTACTAGTAAAAGCTGTTGTTTTTCTGACATAAGGTTTCTGAATTATGTTTAGTAGCCACATAGACTATTAACTACTTCCATAATAAGACTTATGCGCAAAATTAGAAGCATGAACTACTCACCACCTACTTCGTTGAGGTGGGAGTTTCCCAAACCTCTCCTTTTCAGTGCGGGTCTTATTCCGCTTCTGAGCTTCCCGTCTCACAGGCTCTTGCCTCCCAGCAAATTACGATTTTGGTCTTATGAGGAAACTAATTGGAATGACTATACTACTTACCCTGGTGGCCAGTTCATAGCGCGATCGCCCAAAATATGTAAATGTAGATGATCGACTGATTGTCCGCCGTCTGTACCATTATTAATTACCACTCGATATCCGTGGCTGAGGTTGGCCTGTTCGGCGACTTTTTTGACCGTCATTAATAAATGTCCCATTAGTGCTTGATCTTCTTGCCCAGACTCGGCTAGACAAGGAATTGGTTTTTTAGGAATAACCAAAATGTGCGTTGGTGCTTGAGGGTTAACATCTTTAAACGCTAAAGCTAAATCATCTTCATAGACAATATCGGCAGGAATCTCACGACGAATAATTTTGCCAAAAATAGTATCTGTCATAGGTTGTCAAAAATTATGAGCGTCAATTTTATTAGCAATCCTAATTGTAATAGTATTACTATCATTCTCAAGACTATTGAGGTTTATTTTGACCACTAAGTTAAATAAGAAGGCGATTAATCATCCCAATTATGGTTTATATGGCGATCGCTTTTTAGGTCAAACTTTGTTGATGTAGGGAATTTGACAACTAGCAATTAAATCTTCGATAGATTGTGAGTGCTCTTCGGTAATTTCGGCTTGCTTCTGTGAATTTTTATGCTGTAGCTGCTGAAAAAAATGATTAGTTTGCTCGGGCTTTAGCTTTTGTAATGCCTGAAGGAGATTGCTCGCTTGCCCTAATAGCTGTTCAACATCTACTCCTTCATAGTCTGGTTGATAATCGCATAAGCGTCTAACCGCCTCTCCTAAGAGAATAATTGCCCCGCGCAGGTTATCGTTGCTTAAATGATAACAACCCACTGCCACCTGTAGAATTCCCTGATAAAAACGTTTATCTGCTTCAGGAGCATCAATCCAAATAGCTTCTAAAGTATCGTGACAGGCGTAAAACTGCTGTTGATTAAATTCAGCGATGCCTCGTTCAAATTCTGGTGATGCTACCATAATCAGCAAGTGTTTTTAGCAATATTTTGAATTTACCGAAGGGGTTGACTGCTAACTATTTATTCCATTTCACGACAAAGTTGATTAATTTGTTCGGTGGTAATTTCCTGAATATCACTAGCAAAGGCATGATCAGGAGTTAAAATAACAGACAGTGACATTTCTTTTCTTCCCGCATTGGCACACAGGGGCAATTCCAGTAGGCTTTTTTTACTTCTGCCTGTTTATCTTCATAGTGGCGACAGGGGCATAGGGGAGAACCTAATTCTTGCTTGTGCTGAGCCAATCCTTTAATTACCGCAGCCGTGACTGATAAATTACTACAAAAATAAGTATCTGTGCGTTGGGCATACTTTTGAGCAAATTTTCTCATCGCTTCTAAATGTTTGTCTCTACTTTGACTAGATGTTGATTTGGTCGTAGTCATAATTTTAAATAATTGAGATTAGAGAATGAAAAAGCTGATTAACGCTCATTGACATTGTATGCCAAATTGATTTTAAGGGAACGCCAAAAAATAAAATATCCAAACTTATCCAATTGCCTGATATTGCTTAAGATCAAAATTTAATGAGGAGATAGGATTGCTATTAATCAAATTATTAATGGTAATCTGTCTCAAGGTAGATGATTATTATTGGCGAAAAATGATTCGAGTTGATTTTCGGCTTGCAGCTAAGATATACATCTTAAGGCTGATGGAATCAGCAAAGTGATATTGGATAGTTTTGAAAGGTGAATAATTATTTTAATTAATAACTTTATATTTGGTAATGAGCAAAATCAATGTCGTTTTAATTGAAGACCACGATCTAAGCAGAATTGGTCTATGTGCTGCGCTAAAGCAATATCAGGATATAGAAATTGTTGATAACGCTGCCAATGGAAACGATGGATTGAAAAAAATTAAAGCTCATCAGCCAGATGTTGCCTTAGTTGATATTGGTTTACCTGATATTGACGGCATTGAGGTTACTCAGAAATTAAGGAGCTATCAGTTAGAAAATCCTGGTTTTGAGACTAAAGTTTTAATGCTCACGATGCACGATAGCGAAGATTCAGTACTTGCTGCCTTTGCAGCTGGGGCCGATTCTTACAGCCTAAAGGATGTTAGTATGGATAACCTAGTTCAGGCAATTCGCAATACTCATGAAGGAAATGCTTGGATCGATCCCGCGATCGCCCGTATTGTTCTTAAACAGGCTCAAAATACTAAAGCAGCCGCTTCAACCATCGCGCAGTCAACTGTTCCTACTGCCGTTGAGCAAGATGAAGAGGATACTCAAGCAATTACTGCCGTAGCAGGTGAGTATCAGCAGTTAATTGAAACTTATCCGTTAACCGATCGAGAACTGGAAGTTTTAGAATTAATTGTTGCTGGCTGTAGCAATGCAGAAATAGCCAAAAAGCTTTATATAACTGTGGGAACGGTTAAAACTCACGTTTGTCATATTCTTAATAAGTTGTGTGCTGATGATCGCACTCAGGCTGCGGTAAGAGCCTTAAGAGCAGGATTAGTTAAATAGGATAGATTAATTTTGCTAAGCACGCATTTAAGTTAGAACTCTGAGGTTAAATTTAACCGTGTGAGCGGGAAATCCATATCTTCAGCGTAGCAAGGTATGGATGAGAGCGGAACCTAGCAACGGAGGGTTGTTACCCTTGAGGATGAGCCGACACATACTGTTTTACTATCTCTAACGGCGCACCACCACAAGAAACAGCAAACTTTTGTCTTCCCCAAAAAACATTGCTTTTCCGATACCAATGGTAATACTCCTCGGCAAATTCTTTCTTTACCATTCTGCTGCTAGCAGACTTGAGCGAACCTATAAGCTGAGAGATATTATTGTCTGGGTGCAAGTTTTCAAGGTTTGAGGGGTTATCCCAAGTTCAAAGCTGGTCGTAAATATAGTGGGTGGACATATCCTGCTAAAACTGGATGGAAAGCTTTGACCAACGGGAAGCATGGCAAACTAAAGTTATCTAAATTGGGCGACATTAGAATGCGTGGCGAGGCTCGAACTTGGGGAGAGCCGACTAGCTGCACTATTTTTTACCGTAACAATATTTGGTATGCCAGTATTACCATCAAGTGCGAACCAGTTAGAACTACTGACAAAGGTGCGGTAGGACTAGATTTAGGCTGCCAAGATGCGATTACTTTCGATAGCGGATTGACAGTTACTGCGCCTAAGTTCTACACCTCTAAGCTTGCTCAAATCAAGACATTATCCAAAGAGAAAAGGAGAAAACGCGCACCGAATAAAAAGAAAAGAATTCGAGGCTCAAAACGTTGGCTTAAAGCAACCAAAAAAGTATCTAGACTACACCGCCAAGCTGGATTACAGAGAAAAGATTGGGCGCACCAAACCACAGCACAAATTGTAAGCAGTAATAGCTTGGTTGTGGGAGAAAAGTTGACGGTCAAGAATATGACCAAGAAAGCCAACAAAGGTAGTAAAAG
>JBHJNW010000167.1:0-50524 GCA_050330395.1 Pleurocapsa sp. | reverse complement strand
GATAAGGCATTAGATAAACTACGCTATCTTCAATCATTTATGAATGAAAATATTAGTTACGTTCATTGGTTTAGGCGAATGAGTTTTTCATGGTGAATTATG
Source organism: Pleurocapsa sp. (assembly GCA_050330395.1). GTDB lineage: Bacteria > Cyanobacteriota > Cyanobacteriia > Cyanobacteriales > Xenococcaceae > Waterburya. The sequence continues at coordinate 50,422 of JBHJNW010000167.1, read as the reverse complement.
TTTTTGCAAAGCTACTGTCACTGTAAATGTAAAGTTTTGTCTCTAGATTCAACATTTCTGTTCCATTGCCAGTAACAAACTAAAGATAAATAAGGGAATTTGGGAGATATCGTGAAAATTTCCGAGGGTAGGACCGACTATGGCATTAGCACCATAAAAACTAATGGTAATTAAAGTGGCGATCGCACTGTCTAAATATAGTCTGGCTAAACTATAAAGCACAAGTCCGGCCGCGGTGACAAAAGTTACCTGTAAGACAGTCAGGGTAGCAGGATAAGGAAACAAATAATAAATTGGCAACCATAGCAGCAAGGCAGGCGTAAAGTGCTGTCCCAAGCGGTGATAGCCAACATAAGGAACTTCGCCAGCGTGAATTACATTAGTTGAAAGCTGAGAAGAAAGAGTACTTTGAAACCAATTACCGTGAATACCGTTCCAAAAAACTTGATTAAAAATTCCCTGATCGTAAGATGAGTAAAAAGTAAAATGACGATGCAAAGTTAGACCTAAAGTTAAGCTAAAAAAGGCGATCGCCGAGATAACAACAGCTTTTTCTTCCGAACCAATCTTGGCTTTAGATAACATTTTTACCATAGATAATCTTTTAACACCCTGTGATTAATTCAACAAGGTGATTCTAAATGTTGAATCTCATTCTGCATACCTTTTGCTCAAATATTATTTACTGACTAATCTTCAAAAAAATCTCAAGTTTCGGTTTACCACCAAAGAAAATTCTGGCAATTTTAAAGTTCTATTTTAGAATAAAGAGGGCGGAGACAAAAGTTTCCGTTCACTCCTCACACCACAATCCGCTCGAAAATTTTTCGGGCGGTTTTCTATATTTTGCTGTTAATTCGATTTTTAGCCTATTTTTGGCGTATTTATGGCACTTTCCGCCCCAAATCAAGTTTTGCGAGTAACGCGGTGATTGAGACAACGCCGAAAAACGATGGCTCTGGCGATGATCGTTAGTAAAAAATTATTACTTTAGATGTAAAGTGTGATTGTTTTAGATAGTGTTAATCATTGACCGTGGTAGAATCCTATATTATTGAAAAGGATTTGTGGTTATTCAGGATTTAATAAATATGTCATCATCAGCTGCACCAGTAACAGATGCAAGTTTTCCCGAACAAGTTTTAGAAAGTTCGGTTCCAGTATTAGTAGACTTTTGGGCGCCTTGGTGCGGTCCTTGCCGCATGGTTGCGCCAGTAGTCGACGAAATTGCCGAGCAATACGAAGGACAAATCAAGGTAGTTAAATTAAACACAGACGAGAACCCTCAGGTTGCCAGTCAGTATGGTATTCGTAGTATTCCCACCCTCATGATTTTTAAAGACGGTCAACGCGTAGACATGGTAGTGGGAGCAGTACCCAAAACTACTTTGGCAAGTACGTTAGAAAAATACCTTTAATTCTCTCCTTCTGAGCAATATTAATTATAGAATTATAGCTTCAGCAGCTCTTCCTGAAGATTTGTGCTGGAGCTAATTTTTTGTTCGACAACCTTCAACAGTTAAAATCCTCTATAGAGCGCGATAAGCCCTAAAGGACTACTTCGTGTCGCCTCACGACATGACTTCGCAACGCGCTTTTTAGCAAAAACTTAGACATAACCGACTTCTGACTCCTGACTTCTGACTTCTGACTTCTGACTTCTGACTTCTGACTTCTGACTTCTGACTTCTTATATATAGCTACAATAGTTGGGCATAAAGGAAAGGTCTTTCTCACGCTTATTATGGATTTATCTTCTAATAATTCAGAAATATTAGACCAGCAGCTAGACAAATTACTTTTGGATCTATCTAGCCATCCTCATCGTAAATTGATTCAGAGGGCTTTAGAGGTACTCTTAAGAATTGCTGAGTCAGATACGGAACGACTTGACTGGAAGATTTTGACTGCATCTTTAGAAGATTTGGAACAGGGATTTCAAAAGTTTTATCCTTACCGCCACACCCGTAAAATTGCTATTTTTGGTTCGGCTAGAACTTCGCCTCAACAAGCTGAATATAAAATGGCGGTCGATTTTGCCCAGGGGATGACTCAATCTGGGTTTATGGTGATTACTGGGGCAGGAGGAGGCATAATGCGAGCAGGCAATGAAGGTGCAGGACGAGCGAACTCTTTTGGCTTAAATATTAGCCTGCCCTTTGAGCAAGGGGCAAATCCTGCAATTCATGGGGATGATAAGCTAATTAATTTCAAATACTTTTTTACTCGTAAGCTATTTTTTCTCAAAGAAAGTGATGCGATCGCCCTGTTTCCTGGTGGCTTTGGTACTCAAGACGAAGCATTTGAAACCTTGACTTTATGCCAAACAGGTAAATATGGTCCTGTACCTTTGGTATTAATTGATCGACCAGGAGGAGATTATTGGCATTCTTGGAATGACTATATTTGCAGCCAGCTAAAAGACAAAGGTTTAATTAGTCCCGAAGATCCTAGCCTGTACACTATTACCGATCGCCTTGACGTAGCATATCAAACGATTAAGAATTTTTATCGCGTATATCATTCCAGTCGCTATGTCGGTAAAGTGTTTGTCATGCGCCTCAACCTGGAACTATCCGATCGAGCAGTAGAAGGTTTAAATCAAGAGTTTGCCGATATTTTAAGTCAGGGAGAAATCCGTAAAAGTATTGCTTTACCAGAAGAGCGAAAGGATTCAGAGACAGTTGACCTACCTCGCTTAACTTTTTATTTCAATCAGAAAAGTTTAGGTCGTCTCTATCAACTTATTGCTAAGATAAATCTGCTGGGGGATTCGTCTGAGGCTACAAAACATCCCGAATTCAAGTAACTTTAATCCCTTACTGATAATTAGATTAATAAACAACGCACAATATTAAGCTTTGTATGAATATATATCTTATATCTTCATATTTTCTTTAGATTTGCTCGAACTGGAGTATTATTTATATTGTCAGCACAGTGTAGTTCTGAGCTAAGACAATCAAAAAACATTGCATAAAAAGGTGAAGCAGCTTGAATACCTCATTATTACGCCAAACCTGGAATTTGATCGAGACAACCAATGCCCTAGAACTTCTCGAAATTGGAGAAGCAGAGTTAATACAGCAATTGGTAAAACGTTTAGATGCTCAAATACCGCTAGCCGATCGCGATCGCACCAGCATCAATAACTATCTTCAGTCCAAAATGGGATTGATTAAAGACACCGCAGAATCTCGCTTAGTCACAGTTTGATAATTATTAATTAATTAGATTTTGTTTAATATGTTGAGTTGAGTCGTCGTTTCAGTTTAAGCGCTATTTAATGACTTAAATTTAAATGCGTCGCCAAATTCGATAGCTTTGATTTAATAGCCAAACTAGCTGTTTAATCTTTGCTGTCTGTAACTGAAGTAATTGGTAGCGTTGTCGAGCCTGACAAATATTGCTTTGTCCTTGATGAATAACTGTTGGAGCGACTCTTAATAAGACATCAAAATAACTTTCATAATTAATCAAAATAGTAGTGATTCGTGCAACAAGTCCTCGTAATTGCCAAATCCGAATAGCTATGTAAATATTTAGCAGCGTAATTAATAAATTAACGGAAATAATTAAAAATATCATTAACTTGTTTATCGTAAAGCCAACTCAACTGGTCAAAATTGAATGAAACTGCTGGTTCTTAGTAATGGTCATGGAGAAGATCAGATAGCTATACGCATTATAGAACGGCTGCAACAGGATATTCCAGAATTAGAACTAGCTGCTTTACCGATAGTCGGGCAGGGTTACGCTTATATAAATCTTCAGATTCCCCTCGCTGGCAAAGTGCGACAGATGCCTTCGGGGGGGTTTATTTATCAAGGAGGCAATCCACTATGGCAAGATATACGTAGTGGCTTGGTTCAGTTAACCATAGACCAGTTAAAGTTAGTGCGCCAGTGGGGTAATGCAGGCGGAACTATTTTAGCCGTAGGGGATATTGTACCTTTACTTTATGCTTGGTTTAGCAAAGCTAATTACGCTTTTGTGGGTACGGCAAAATCGGAGTACTATCTACGAGACGAAACTGATTGGTTCGCCCAGACTTCGTGGTTAGAAAAAAAAATAGGCTCTGTATATTTGCCTTGGGAACGCTGGTTGATGAGCCGTAATCAATGCAAAGCAGTTTTTCCTAGAGATAGTTTGACTACCAAGACATTGGAACAGTGGTCAATTCCTGCTTATGATTTAGGCAATCCGATGATGGATGGAATTACGCATAAAACCAGGCAGAGAGAATTAGGGCAGCTAGACATTCTGCTGTTGCCAGGTTCGAGAATGCCAGAAGCGCTCAACAATTGGCAAAAAATCTTAGTTGCCGCCTGGGAGACAATCAAAATTTTGCCTCAACAACAATTAAACTTGCGAGCAGCGATCTCTCCGGCTCTAAATTTAAAGCCATTTATGATCGATGCCGTAACTCAAGGATGGCAAGTAACATCACGACCAACTTCCACACTCACCCTGACTCAAGACAACTACACCCTAGTTTTGAGTCAACAGCACTACCAAGAGTTTCTGCAACAGGCAGATGTAGCGATCGCCATGGCAGGAACGGCCACCGAACAGTTTGTCGGCTTGGGTAAACCTGCGGTAATTTTCCCTGGGGAAGGACCGCAGTTTACCTATGCCTTTGCCGAAGCTCAATCTCGACTGCTAGGCTGTTCAATTATCATGGTAGAAAATCCCGCTCAAGTCGGTAAGGCGATCGCTGAAGTAATTGATGACGATCAACGATTAAACCAGATTGCTCTTAATGGTCAACGTCGTATGGGAGGATCTGGGGCAGCGCAAAGAATTGCTCAATGTCTGCAAACAACATTGCTCTTAGTCATAAATGAGCATAAATTGACTGAAAAACATGAGTAATCGATTACAGGGTCTAATCTTTGACGTTGATGGAACTTTGGCAAATACAGAAAGAGATGGGCATCGGGTGGCTTTTAATCAAGCTTTTGAAAAGGCTAAATTAGATTGGCATTGGTCAGTAGAATTTTATGGTGAGCTATTGACTATATCTGGGGGAAAAGAACGCCTTAGATATTTTCTGCGTCAATATTTACCTGAATTTAAACCCCAGGGAAATTTAGCTAATTTTATTGCCGATCTCCACCAGCTAAAAACCAAATACTATCTAGAGTTGCTGCGTAGTGGCTCAATTCAATTGCGTCCAGGGACAAAAAGATTAATTACAGAAGCTAGACAAGCGGGGATACATTTAGCGATCGCTACCACCTCATCTTTGCCCAACGTAATTGCCTTATTAGAAAAATATCTTGATCTAGATTGGTTTGAGGTAATTGCCGCAGGAGACATTGTCGCAGCTAAAAAACCAGCGCCAGATGTTTATCGTTATGTTATTCAGAAAATGAAGCTTCCTGCTAACAATCTTCTGGTTTTTGAAGATTCTGATAACGGACTAGCAGCGGCCACCGCAGCGGGATTAAAAACTATTGTTACGGTAAACAACTATACCGAAGAGCAAAATTTTAGTCAGGCAGCTTTAGTCGTCAGCGACTTGGGAGAACCCGAACAACCCTGCCGAGTTATGCAAGGTAATTTTTCAGCGGATTATGTGGATATTGCTAATCTAAATTCAATTATTAATTAATAGTCCAAGCTATTGCGGGGTTTAGATTTGGCAGTACAATAACTAATAACTGAAAAAGCCGCTCTTTACTTGAGTTTGGCATAGCAAATCCAGGTATAGGATTTTGCCTCATCAAGGAATACATCATGAGCTGGCTTGGTGACTCGCTTAAGTAGTGGCTCAGGAGTCGGATAAGATTCATCCCAATCGTCTCCCCAACGAGTCTGAGCGGTTTTAAATACTGGTGGAAATTCATAATAAACATCAAGATGTTTCTGCAATAAGCCTGCATCAATCTTGTTAGGCTTGATCGCTGTTTCATCTTGAGGCGTAAGCATGGGGCTAATTTTCAACGGTTTGACCAACTTACTGAGGATTTTAGCGGGAACATCCTGATTAATTAATTTTGCTTGAGCATTATTCGGCTCAAACCCAGCATGGGCAAATGCTTTTTTCAAGCTGTAGCAATCTCCTTGAGAGCTAGGATAATTATCTTCAAAGATCATGTGTTTAAATCCAAACCATTGACATTGCTGTAATCGTTTGTAGGCGTTCTGGTGATCGTCAAAAAACACGAGGGAGCGATCGCTGATATCTGACCAATCTTGTTGGCTAAAATCTTGATCATAATAAACCGCCTTGTCAGAAATATATTCCCTGCGTCCCAAGTTTAGATCGATAGACACCAACTTAGCCTGAGGACAGGCTCTTTCTAGTAGCCAGGTACTTTGTCCCTTCCAGATTCCACTTTCCACAATTAGGTCAGGGGACAACTTTTTGGCGATAAACCAAACAGCAAACATATGTGGGGCTTTCATGCCACCCTGATTTTCTTTGATCGGGCGATCGCTATAAATAGTTGAAAACTCATCAATACTGGTAGCGATTTCTTCGCGAGTCCATGGTGGATTACCAATTTTCATTTTGCGCTGCTATTTTTTCGATTCCAATATTGGGCAATATAGCGCTACGCGCAAGTCAGAAGTCAGAAGTCAGAAGTCAGAAGTCAGAAGTCAGAAGTCAGAAGTCAGAAGTCAGAAGTCAGAAGTTTACAGGTAGCTGATTTCAAGTTGGCAGAATGTCCTAACTTTAATGCGTAGTGCTATATGTGCTGAAATTCTACCAAAATTTTGATTTTATTGGCTTAGTCAGAGATTACTCCGCCCTGTGATGACGGAGCCTGCTCTGACCGTTGATAAGCATCGTCCATTAGGAAGGAACAAACTGATAAGCGCGATCGCTCAACAATTGACACAGGCTAAATTAGCCATCATTTTCACTTCGATCGGTGAATAGTCTACAGGTTCTCCATCCACAACTAAGATACCTTGGTCGGTCAAAGGTTCTAAACGAAAAGCTCGCACTTTATAATATTCCAGGTGAGGCAAGTTGAGGTGTTGACCTTTACCGCAGCGCCATAATGCGGTTAAAATTTCCCGACGGGGTGTTCCCCGGCGCATAATCAGTACATCCATTGCACCATCATTGAGCTGTGCGTGAGGCGTAACGTTCATATCATGGGCCGCCCAAGGGGTATTCATCGCCCACAGGAAAATAAAATCAGCTTCAATTATCTGCCATTCTCCCTGTTGAGTCGTTTGACCTGGAGGCAGCTGACAGTCAGCATGGGGCAGAAAAGAAAATTTGCCTTTATAAGTACGCAGCGAACTAAGCAACATTAATGCATATAAATCAAACCTTAAAGCACCTAGAAACTTAAGTTTTTCTGACTCAATATCCACATCGCTAATCAGACCCCATGCCAAAGATAAAAAGCTGTAGTACTCTAGATTATTTTGTTTAACCGCAGCCAGATCAAAAGTTTGTTGTCTGCCTTTCGCAATCAAAAAAGCAGCGTTAAGAGGATTGTAACTTTCTCCAGATTTTGACAATAAAGTTTTACACAAGCCGTTTCCCGTCCCGCTAGGAATTATACCCAAGGGAATTTTAATCGCCGTTTCACGATCGCCACGACTCATCAAACCAGCGATCGCATCATGAATTGTGCCATCACCCCCAACGATGACCAAGCCGTCTATAGTTTGTAGATCTAGTTCTTTAACTAAGTTTTTTGTGTCGGCTGCGCTGACAGTTTGGTTAACAGTGTATTTTATCTTGCTTTGCTCAAACAGCGAACGTACCTGCTCAAATATTTGAGCTGCTTGTCCTCGACCGCTAATTGGATTAATAATCACCTGTAAATGACGAGTTTTGAGCGCAGCGTTTACTGGTTGACCCATCAAAGTGTTATTAATTGCTTGATGCCACTGCGATCGCACTTCTAGATCCAGACAGGTAAAATAATATTCTCGCAATACTCGTTTCTGTTGCTTGGCAATTAGACCGACTTTGACTTGAGGATAGGCGCACACCAATAAACCAGGCAAATTCTTCTCAAGGTCAACTAATGAAACTCCGACTACGTCATTTAGATTTAGCTGCTCTTGAATCCCTTTATGCTGCCAAAATAAAGTATTTTTAGTCAGAATGCCCGACTCTGTTGCTGGTTCAGGATAAATAGCTAGCTTATGTTCAAAAATAACGTGATTTTTCATAGAAGTTAACTTTAGATAAACAAGAGTTTAAACTCTGTGAAACTAAAGATTAACAAATAACGACGTTTAATTTTAAACTGAGTAATTTTCAGCTACAGCACTACGCATTAAAGTTAGGACATTCTACCAACTTGAAATCAGCTACCTGTAAACTTCTGACTTCTGATGTTATACCCTTGTGGTACTTCTGACTTGCGCGTAGCGCTATACCTGTTGTAGGAATTTGGTGAGGGAAAAAACTGATTTATCTTTTTCTCCACCAGATAAAAACACCAGCCAATAAAGCCATCAATGGCATGATGCGTACTAACCAGCTAATTAGAGTGATTTGCCTTGAATTTAGGTTGAGACGGCGATTAGTAGCTTCTCTAGGTCGAATTAAAAGCATATCTTGCTCCTTGCCAACCAACCAATTTATCGAATTGAGGAAAATATCTCCATTTAATTGCTGTTCAAACCAACCGTTAGTCGCAAAGGTAACGCTGCCAAAAACGACCATTCTGGAAGGTTTTAGTTGAGTATGGGAGCTGGCGATCGCCACATTTAAAGGTCCTAAGATGTCTTGTGCTGAATCAAAGGTAATTTCTTCGGCACTGAGATCGCTTTCTGCCCAAGTTTGTTCGTCGGTAATTGCCAGGGGCGTACTGGCAATTTCTGCTTTAGCGACTATTTTTAAGGGTCTAGATTCAGGAAACAAAGAAATACCGTTGCCGAAACTAGCCGTAATTGGATGTTCACCATAATTGTTGACCATCGCTACGGCAGGACCAAACCCCATTAGGCTACCTTTACCCTTCCCGTCAACAATCAAGCGATTATCTAGTTCAATGCCCCAATTTTGCAAAATAGGCGTTATTCCGCTGTCAAGATTAGGAGAAAGCAACAGTAGTAAACTGCCGCCAGTTTTTAAGTACTGCTGCAAAGTAGAAACTTCGGCAGCTAAAAGTTGTCTAGTAGCACCAGCAATCACAATTAGATTACTATCATCTGGTATTTTGCCACTGCTGGCGAGATTTAAACTTTGAACAGTGTTGCCTTGATCTGCGAGGGTTTTGATCGCTTGGGCTAAACCACCTTCGACCATATCGAGAGATGCTTCTCCATGTCCCTGTAAAAAGTAAATATTGGTCGGGCGATCGCGCTTTATTTTGATAATATTGTTAGTCAGCTGCGTTTCGGTTATCGCTTCACCAACGGCATTATCACTGGCATTTAACCTTTGTCTTTGCTCACCATACTGCAAATATATTTCTCCTAAAGACTGTACGCCAAACTGCTGCGCCAAGCCGATTTCTTGTTCTGGATTGATAAATCTAAACTGAAACAGGTCGCTATAGCGACGATAATTTAGCAGTAGCTGTTCTAACTCCGAGTTGGTATTACGGTCAAATACTAAGACTTCCAGCGGCTGTTCTAATTTGGCAACTATTGCCTGAGACTGCTTGGAAAGCGTGTAAAGGCTATTTTCGCTCAAGTCCCAGCGTTGATCGTAATTAACTCCCAACCAATTTACTAAACCTACTACCATCAAAACCACAGCCGTCTTGGCGATCGCACTTTTTCCCTGTTTAGTCGAGCGTAGTTGCCAAAACTGCCGTTTTTTGCCCCATAACCAGATGCCTAAAGCCAACGAGATCATTCCTGAGGTCAAGAAGATGACTGATATGCTTGACCAAGTGGCAAGGCTGGTTAAGACTATTCCCGCAACACATAAAGCAATACCCAACAAAAATAGTGCTATTTCGATCATGGTAAATTTAATCACTCTCGCGAGAGCTTATTAACGATTAAGGCGCAGAGAATGAATTGATTGGGAAGTCAAAAATATCCCTAAAAATATGTAGCTAAAAAACAAAATAAAGTCACTGGTGCTAGCAATTCCCTGAACTAGATTGTTGTAACTATTAATTAACGAAATATGCAGCAAGCTATCTCTGAGTAAGCCACCTAAGCTATTAGCAACTAGTTCAAGTATCCATAGCAATAAAACTAACCCAAAGGTCAAGACGGCCGCCAAAATCGTACTATTAGTTAAACAAGAAATAAACATTCCTAAAGAAAGCAAGCTAGCAGCGAATAAAATCAAGCTCAAGTGAGCTAAAAGAGGCAAAGCAAAAGATATAGGGGGATCGGCAGCATTAAAAGCGATCGCTTCGTAGATTAAAGCAGGTAAAACCAGCAAGCTAAACAGCATCACCACTGCTAATAATTTGCCGATTGCTACAGCCCAGTTAGTAATTGGCGAAGTTGCTAATAATTCAAGAGTTCCTCGCTTTCTTTCCTCGGCATAAAGTCCCATTGATAAGACTGGAACGATCAATAAAGATAAAGAGGCTAAAATAGCTAAAAAAGAAGTTAAAAACTCAGTTGCAACATCAATTGACCCAATCTCATTCCCCATTCTCTCACTGAGGGCTATTTGCTGAATTATTCCCTGCTCACCAATTAGTATTTCGGTAAAAAATAAGCCAGAAATAAACCAGAAAACCGTAGCGACGATATAAGCCAGAGGAGAGGCGAAATATCCCTGCAATTCTCGTTGCGCGATCGCTATTATATTGGCAATTATCATGTAACGTTATATTAATTATTAAGCATTGAGTTGTGGCGAGACAAGTAATTATTAATTCTCAGTTTCTAGAGGTTCTTCGGTGGTCAATTCTAAAAAGACATCTTCTAAACTAGGGCTAGTACGACGCATTTCATACAAATCTAATCCCTGCCCGATAATAGTTGCGGCAATATCTTTGCCAGGTTCAATATTCGGCGCGTAGGCAATTGTGATTAGCTGACGATCTGGATGCTTGGCTGAAATAGACTCATCTTTTGTTGCTTGGAGAACTCCCGGAATTTTTTGTAACCAAGGTATTATTCGCTCAGCTTCTCCTGCTATTTCTAGCTGATAACCAGCAGTACTTTCTAACTGTGTTTGCAGATCTTGGGGAGTATTGGTGGTAACTACTTTACCGTGATTAATAATCGTTACGCGATCGCAAATCATACTAGCTTCAGGCAAAATGTGGGTTGAAAGAATAATCGTGTGTTCCCCCGCCAGGCTTTTAATTAAATTACGCACTTCAATAATTTGGCGTGGATCTAACCCGACAGTTGGTTCATCGAGAATAATCACAGGTGGCTCATGCACAATTGCTTGAGCGATGCCGACTCGTTGCCGATATCCTTGAGAAAGTTTACGAATCGTAATATTTTTTTGGGCTGTCAATTGGCAGCGTTTGATGGCGTTGTCAACCTGGCGACGGCGATCTGAACCCTTAATCCCTTTTAGTTTAGCGACAAATGATAGAAACCCCTGAACCGTCATATCTGGATACAAGGGGGGCGTTTCGGGCAAATAGCCAATACAACGGCGTACCTGCATCGAGTGGCGATGAACATCATATCCCGCAATCCTGGCTGTTCCTGACGTGGCTGGCAGATATCCCGCTAATATTCTCATTGTCGTAGTTTTTCCTGCGCCGTTGGGACCCAAAAAGCCGATGATCTCTCCCTCAGCTACCGAAAAATGAATATCTTCAATGGCAGTAGTCGAACCATAAACTTTACTGAGGTGTTCAACTTCGATTGTCTTTTGAGGCATAAACAATTTTAGGTAATCAATAATCAAACAAAGGGTTTAATAAATTTATAAGATATTGCCAGATCAAGAACCAAACGAGCGATCGCAAAACCAATAATACTTTGAATCACTAAAATACCCAATGACAATAACTCGGTTAAAGCCAAGTTCCTTTCAATCAAAGCTAAACCTCTAACTAAACCAAATGCTAGTACCGCACCATCATTAAGATGAGAATTGCGATCGTCGCGAATAATATAGCGATAAGTAACTCCAAATAAAAAACCGCTAACCAAAGCAATGACCAGATGAATTAACCCCGCCCAATTGAGCATTGCCCCAACCGAATTGAGTTCTCTCAAATGAAACACCAAGTTATCAACTATGGTAATCACTAGTTCGGTAACGCTAAAAGCCACCGCGCCGACTATTCCTGCCTTAACAGATTCGATTCTTTCCGTAACTAAACTAGGCACAATTCACACCACAAAATACCGCTCTTTGAAGTATGATAAGGTTTATAGTCGCCAAATTAAATACATATTTTCAAACCAAAAATACTAAATATGGACATTTTAACGTTAGGTTGGGTTACCATCTTAGCTCTATTTACCTGGTCAATTGCGATGGTTGTTTGGGGTCGTAACGGATTCTAAGTTGGGGAAACTATGGAAACTAACGAATTACTAAACACCCTATTTCTAGTTGCTATCGGCATACTAGGACTACTTAGTTTAGGGATTTTATATCTCTCTGTAGTTCAATGGCGCGATCGCCGTCGTCAAGGTCGTGATAAGCGAGGTGGAATTTAAGGGTATCCAAACCCTGAAAGTGCTGATAAGTTGGCACTTTCACCGTTAAAACCCGACAGCGTTCAATGAGAAATTGTTGATTCAAATATAAACTTTTGAATCAGGGAGAGCTAATTATTCATTGATCAAGAAAATTGAAAACCAAAGGGAATGCTGTTAATGCAATTTAAATGCACAACAGCTTAAGAGTTAATAACCAGGGCGCGCCCTTGAGCAAACATAGGACGAAAGACCAAACACTTAAAAGCATTAGGGGCAAAGCATTCTCCCACTAAACTTTCGGGTTTAGGCGGGAGTCTTACTGCTTACATAGATAAAAAGGGGCGATTGCACTGGATTATTGGTTACTGGTTAGTTTGGGATATTTTTCAGCAAAGTAGTTACTAATAAATGTATTAACAAAAGATAGAACTACAGGAGCAACTAAGAAAGCTAGCAAACCATGAACTTGGAATCCTGGTACGAAGAGAGAAGCTAGCCAAAAGCATAAACCATTGATTACTAAGGTAAATGTCCCCAGACTTAAGATATTAATTGGTAAAGATAACAACGATAAAACGGGTTTTACACCACTGTTGAAAAGACCAATAGCTAATGCAGCTATCATCGCGGCGGGAAAATTAGCTAAATTGACTCCCGAAAAGATAATATCTACTACCAGAAGACTGAGAGCAGTTGCTAATAAAGTTAAAAGTGTTCCTAGCATTGTTTGTTTTCTCCTGAACTTAAATATGCTGCTGTTTGTATTAAAATGAGATTAACTGCGCTTTTGATAGTTTTATTATTTAATATTAATAGCTAATTGTAAATCTCTTAAAAGATAGATTTTTTGTTGCTTAACTAACAAAATAACGTTTATTTTTATATCCTAAGATAGAAGATTTACTGGCAAATACTTGTCAAGATTAAGTTGTAATTGAGATTTTGTAAGGTCAATTTTTTAACTATGAAACTTATACAGCTGATCACTTGTGTTTTGCTGCCTCCACTGGGAGTTTTCCTAACTGTGGGTGCTGGTTCGGCTCTGGTTATTAATATTTTGTTAACTATACTAGGTATTATTCCAGGAATTATTCATGCCTTATGGATTTATTCTAAGCAAGCAGAACGTAAAGCTAATGTTCAATAGTAACTAGTTGAAGAGAAAGATAGTTTTCAGGTTTACAATATCTTTCTCTTTTAGCTAGATTGGTTAAGTCTCAAGAAACATCAATTAAAGTTCAATTAAAGTCAATAAACAGTTGGCTAAACTCGACCATAACGAGCGATCGCCTTATTTTTCGGATTATTTTGGTAATTAAGCCATGCCCACATCTGATCTCCTAGTGAAAAATGCCACCACTCTTCAGGATGTCTAACAAAGCCAGCGTTGCTCATGATTCTATTTAGCAGTTGACGATTAAAGTGATATTGCTGACTATCTCCATCCTCATCACTCAGATAGTAGTCAGGCTGCGATCGCTCTGAAAGCTCGTCAATTTCTCCTCCCATGTCCAAGTTTCTGCCCCGCTCATTGACAATAGTTACGTCAATTGCTGCACCCGTACTATGAGGAGGCGGCATTTTACGATCTAAACTTGGTGCCGCCCAAAGTCGATAAACTTGATTCCACAAATTCTGTCTTTGTTGGGCTGATAAGTTTTGTTCTCGTAGGTCAAGGCCACTTAACAAGGAATTAAAAGTATAGTTAACCATATACTGCTGTACACCTACAGGACGGTAAGCATCATATATTTCTATTTTCCATTGAGGATAGCGTTTTTCTAATAAAAATTGTGCTTCTAATAATGCTTTTACCACCCCTTGTCGGAGGCAATAGGGAGATTTGTCACCATATTCTGCTCCCAGCTTAACGTAAGGATGGGGGGACTTGATGGAAAAATTGTCTAACGGGATCGCAATCAGACGTTCACCACAATCTTGAATGGGAATTTGATGATAAGGTTTCACAATCTTTAAATTAACTAAAAGTCTTTTGGCATAGCCGAAAATCTTCGGGGGCATTTCAAATTCTTACTTACGTTATCTCAAACGACTACCCTAAAATTAACGTCGTTGCTCTGACTTAGTTTTAATTTAACTCTACATATAGAGTTTATAAGCGAAAATATTTGTTTTGATACGCTATAGATAGTGGTATGATACTAATCCCCTAAGAGCAAGAATTAGCAGAAATGGATCATTTATGGGAATGGCAGGCAAGTGGCGTGGATGAAGAACTAACTCGTCTAAACGTTGTTTCTCTCCAAGGCACTTCCCCCGCCGAATATTTACTTTACTCCAATTCTATACCGAGAAGAAATGACGGCAGAGTTAGTGAAGGATTTCTGCAACGTTATGCCCATACTGATGCAGGAGGATGGTGGTGTTCGGGAATTGATCTTCTGAGTGGGAATGAAGATATTTGGGGCTGTTTTAAACCAGATCAACCCCGTAATAGTCAGCATAAAATAATTAAGTATGAGCATCCGCCTAAAACCGCTACAGGTGTATTTGCTCTAAAAGTTCCTCTTAATCTGTGGCAAAAAATCGCTGATCGTGCTGGAGTTGAACTAGCTGTCGAAGATATTGACCGTGAAAGTGTAGATTTAGGCTTTTGGCGGTGGTTGATCGCTCATCGAGAAGTCCCTCTTTGTATTACCGAAGGAGCAAAAAAGGCAGGGACATTGTTATCTGCTGGCTATGGAGCGATCGCTTTACCAGGAATTAACAATGGTTATCGGACACCCAAAGACGAAGCGGGTAAAAGAATTGGCAAGTCTCATTTAATTCCTCAACTTGCCAAATTAGCTGCATTTGGGCGCAAAGTATATTTGGTTTTTGATCAAGATTCTCAACCGAATACAATTAAGGCAGTTAATACAGCAATTAAAAAAACTGGCTATTTACTACAGAAGGCTGGTTGTCAGGTCAAGGTTGTTACCTGGAATCATTCATTAGGCAAAGGAGTAGACGATCTCATTGCCGATCAGGGTCAGGAATACTTTGCGCAAGCTTATGATGACGCTTTAGAGTTGTCAACTTGGAAAGCCAAGTCTTTGAGAGAATTAACTTATTCTGTCGATTTTGAGGTTAATAGTCGTTATCTGCCTGAGTTAAATATTCCCCCAGATACCAAGCTGATTGGGATCAAATCTGCTAAGGGTACAGGGAAAACTCAGTCACTCGCTCAAATTGTGGCAGGAGCGATCGCTCGCCAGCAAAAAGTCCTGGTAGTTGGTCATCGAGTGCAGTTAGTTAAGGAATTGTGTCATAGATTTGGCTTGAACTATGTTACCGAATCAGGACGCTGTGAACAATCCGCTTTGGGCTATGGTCTTTGTATTGATTCACTACATGGCTCATCTCAGGCAAAATTTAATCCTGATGACTGGATAGATAGTCTGGTAATTATTGATGAAGTAGAGCAAGTATTATGGCACGCTTTAAATTCTAGTACCTGCAAAGAGCGTCGGGTAGAGATTCTCAAGTCTCTCAAAACCTTGATGCAGAATGTTTTAGTCAACCAAGGACAGCTATACATAGCAGATGCCGATCTCAGCGACATTACCCTAGACTACGTAATTTCTTTATCGGGACTAGAGATACAACCCTATATTGTCCAGAATACCTGGCGATGCGATCGCAACTTTGCTTGGCAAGTCTATAATTATTCAGGGAAGAGTCCGAAAAAACTGGTTAGTAACCTAGAGGCACATATCCAACGGGGAGGAAAGCCGTTGATTTGCCTTTCGGCGCAAAAACTGACGAGTAAATGGAGTACTCAAACTTTAGAAGCTTATCTAAAGCAAAGGTTTCCTGAAAAACGGATACTGAGAATTGATTCTGAATCCCTTGTCGAACCTCAACATCCTGCCTATGGATGCATTGCCAAGCTAGAGCTAGTACTACATCAATTTGATATTGTCTTAGCCAGTCCATCTATTGAGACAGGAATATCAATTGAGCTAGACAATCACTTTACTTCGGTTTGGGCGATCGCGCAAGGAATTCAGGCAGAAAACGCTGTTCGTCAGACTCTAGCTCGTTTACGCCATAATGTTCCCAGACATTTATGGTGTGCTAAATATAGCTTTAATAATATTGGCAATGGTGCAACTTCCATTCCCGCCCTACTTACCTCTAATCAACGTTTTACTCAGTTAAATATCCGCTTATTGCAACAGTCGGATTTTGCTTATTTAGATGATTTGGATACAGGTTTTCAAGCCGAATCTCTGTTGTGTTGGGCAAAAATGGCGGTAAGGTTTAATGCCGCAGCAATTAACTACCGGGACTCGATCTTGGCTGGGTTGACAGCCGAAGGTCATCAAATTATTGAGGCAGCCAAATATAAACAGCCTGAAATTAAAACCAGTCCTCAGACAGATAATTGTCTGGTGGCGGCAATTACCGAAATTAGTACCCAAAATTATTTGGCAGAATGTGGTGAAATTGCCTGTTCACCTAGTTTGGACGAGCAGAATTATCAAGCTCTCAAAAAACGGCTAATTAAATCGGTGCGCGATCGCCGTCAGCTACGCAAATACGAACTTCAACAGCGTTATCATCTGCCGATTACTCCCGAGTTAGTTTCTTTAGATGATGCGGGATGGTATCAAAAAATTAGACTGCATTATTTTTTGACCATTGGTCGTCCTTATCTGGCGGATCGAGATACGCAAGTTGCTCGCAAGTTAATTGAGCAGGGTAATGGTAGCCTGTTTTTACCTGACTTCAATAGTTCTCAATTAGGAGCAATTGTCGGCACTCTCGAAATTTTAGGTATCCCCGTACTGTTACAAGATTTAACTAGGCAATTACGTAATACAGATGCCGACTTGCAGTCTCTTGCCGCGATCGCTCAGGCTAACCGTCGCGAAATTAAAACAATTCTTAATATTGGGATTGCCAAAAACCATAGTCCCATCACTATTATCAGCCGCTTGCTAAACAGAATTGGCTGTAAACTCAAATGTATGCGATATGAAAGCCAGAACCAAAAAAGAGTTAGAGTATATCAAATTATCACCCCAGAAGATAAACGAGAACAGGTATTTATCCACTGGCTAAATATAGATCGACAACGTCCAGGCAATTCTCTGTTTTGGTCAGGCGATCAACAGATTAATACCCCTCAGTCATCAAATCAGGCTGAAGACAACAATTATCTGCAATTGAGTTTAGATATTTAATTTACTATCTAACTAGCTAGTTAAATCTGATCTGTTATAAAAAGCAGTTAATTGGGAACTATAATTGTAACCTCGTATCTTTAAATCACAGATGGAAATTAAACTTATGTCCAATATCGATGGCTACAATCTTTTTGTTCAGCAATTCTCAGACAATTTATATCATCTAAACATCGTCGATCCAGATAATAAATTGCATCATTTTGAGGGAATCTACTCTAGTCAGAAAGCTGCTGTCGACAAAGGAAAGTCGGTAATTAAAAACTTTAAGTTTTGGCGAGAAAAAACTCTCAAACATAGTTAATTCAGATTTCACTTAAAATAGCTATCTGGCTAAAATTCCTGGATTTTGTTCTTACTATTCATTAAAACAGTTCTCATTGCTAGTATCGCTGCTGCTGCCTTTTACCGCTTTGGTTAACCTGTCAGTTTTTAAACAGCGATCGGCAAAGAGGAAGACGTATGTTGTACTAAATCCGATTCTCATCTCCATTTTTAATTAAGAGTACAAAAAGACTTTTGACTTTTCCTCTGACCGCAGGATAATGTGACTTCTGACTTCTGACTTCTGACTTCTGACTTCTGTACGGGCGAACGGCCGTTCGTCCCTACGACTTGTAACTTGTGGTGCTTAACTAACCTGAAAATATTCTCTCCGAACAGGATTTAGGAGCATCGGTCAATCAGTCCAACAACAATTTTATTCAAACAAAGCAATTGAAAATATTTTGCAAGTTTTTAGGCAACAAAACTTAATCTGGTGAGATTGTTATTGAAATAGACAATCAGTTTCACTCCTGGTAAGACTGCTCATATTATTGATACTAGAAGTAATTAATGCCTAATCAGCTGTACTGACATTGCTAATTACATCGATCATTTTAGAATATAAAAGAAAATACTTGTCAATAATCTAGGTTTTGTTATAAGCTTATTTAGAAGCTTATTGAATTTAAATCTCAATAAATAGATAAGGTAGTTTATGACTATGGCAGCCAAAGTCAAACACGCTAAGAAGCTATTGATCTTGATAGCTGAGAGCCTGTAGCTAACGACTGCACAGTTTTAAAAGTTTGGAGTTTCTCCTCTCCAATGATGGGGAAAAAGCAGTCAGATCTTTGACAAAGTTCTGAATAAATATAATGAGCCAACATTTATTTTGCTTTTTCCCTTTTCTTCTTACAATCACTAGAATCAACTACTCATGCTGTATTTAGTCTTACGTTTGAGTGTTTGGAGCTTAATTTCTGTCTGCTTATTTTGGCGGTTAATTGCGATCGCCAAAGGTGCGATCATCCATCTAAAAAGCCTTCACCAAATACCTTGCTCTAAATGTGCCTACTTCACAGGAGACTATCGACTCAAGTGTACAGTCAATCCGATGGTTGCCATGTCTGAAACAGCGATTGGCTGTCGAGATTTTGAGATACGGACGGATAAAAAGCACAATAATCACCATATTTCCTGTAGCGATTGTATTGTCCTCAACAAATGTAGCAATATCGCCACAAAATCAAAACACTCAGTATCTGAACCCCAATCCCCTTACATTAGATGAAGATCTCTCCTACTACCGCACCAGTTTGGATTAATGCTAATCCTAGCTTTAAATATTTCGATGGCCGAATTATTCGCTATTTATCTCGGCAAATACCTATCGCGTATTGGGAATACCGCCAGAATCGAGACGAAGCCAGTTCAATTAACATCGCTTTGATATTGCTCCATGACTATCTTAAATCTAAGTCTCAGCCAATCGATCTGATTGGTCATGGTACAGGAGGGTTATTAGGATTACTTTACGCTCGCCAATATCCTCAGCGAGTAAAATCTTTGACTTTATTAGGAGTAGGTTTTAATCCAGCGATCGACTGGCAAACGCACTATTATCAGATGAGAAAACTGCTACCCTGTAGTCAAGACATTCTTTTAGCACGCATGGTACAGATGATGTTCGGTGATCAAAGCCGAACTAAAGCCCTCGATTTAGTCAAAATTCTCAAACAAGATTTAGATGCTGCACCTACTGGTCATTCACTTTATCGACTAGCTCGAGTCGATTCTGGCGGAGTATCAGTGCCAATGATGGTATGCGGTAGCGAGAATGATGGTATTGTCGATCGCCCTGCTTTGCAAAGATGGTCAGATCATTTAAAGCCTGGTGACGTACTATGGACAAGTCCATTGGGACATCATTTTTTTCACTATTTTTTTCCCGAACAAACAGGAAGACAGGTTGTTAAATTCTGGCAGCGAGTCGAACGGCTTTCTGGCAAAGTTTCCTGTGAGCTGATCAATACTTGAATGATGGTTAAGTAAATTTAAAATTAGTTGTCTCTTC
The DNA here is from genome assembly GCA_050330395.1 of Pleurocapsa sp. GTDB lineage: Bacteria > Cyanobacteriota > Cyanobacteriia > Cyanobacteriales > Xenococcaceae > Waterburya. The sequence goes on along the minus strand of JBHJNW010000167.1, from coordinate 30,367 downwards.
TGAAGCAACACCAGTAATTCTAGAAGAGACTTGCCGTACGTAAGTATTTAAACTTAACTACAATACTAGTTAGCACCATTACCACTGTTGCCAACAAAAGCTAGAGTCAAACTATCGTGAACTAGGAAGTGGTGTAAATGATAAGCTCTTTCTTCAGTTTTCAACAGAATTTGCTCGTATAAATAGCGAGTGGCGCGATCGCCCAAACTTTCGGATTGAGCTGCTTGCTGGCGGATTAGCTTAATAATCTCTTGTTCTGCTGCCAAATCGTGTTCTACCATTTGACGCTCGTTAAAGACTCCGTCTTCTTCTTGCTCAAAGCAACATAACTCAGCCAGCTTACTAAAACTAGCGGCAGGAATTCCACCTAAGCCGTTAAGTCTTTCGCCTATTTCATGAACGTGTTCTTGCACTTCTGCATAGCTTTCAGCGAAAAATTCATGTAGTGAATAGTATTCTGACCCCTCGACCACAAAATGGTGTTTTTGATACTGTAGATATAAGCCTTGGAAGCTAGACAAGACAGCGTTGAAACCTTCGCAAACTGGTTCGGTTACGCTCTTGTCTAATAAGATCGGATTCTCTTCTACATGACCGAATGGACGGAGTAAACCTGTTGTTGTAGACATATTTTTGCTCTCTCGTTAAGTAAAGTTTATTGACAATATCAACCTAACACAAAAAGCTTATTGCGAATCTAAATGTACTTAATTTTTATCTTAAATGACACTTTTTCACTCACCACAAGTTATTTCCAGAGTACACATCTATGACTCGGCAAGCGATCGCCTACCAGCTTAGTAAAATTAATCATATAACTCAGGCTGAAAATAATATGGCTGACATCAACTCTCGAAACTAATGATAATATATTGCAATTAGTATTGAAAAATGATAAGTTATTTTTATTGGCAAAAAAAGAGTTTTGTACTTTGATGTGTAATTGATTAATGCACGACTACTACCCGCTATTTTCTTAACCCTAGTAAATAGTTACTACAAATCTTTCTTAATAGTTAATAGGCAAACAACAACAATGAACACACTTGATAAGCACTTCAAAAGCAAGCTTCCTCAGTGGCAATCAGAAAAAATGAGAACTCTCATTGAAGAACGCTGGTCAGAAGTTTGGGAAGTTGTTATGGCTAGAGAGCATTCTGCACAAAATGTACTCCAGCATTCTAAAAATTCATCTCATAGTCATTCTAATTAATTTCCATAGGTTTTGAGAAATCGGCAAAACGATGAGACATGAATAAATAGTCCAGTTATTTGTCTCAGAATTTCAGAATTTGATCATTGGTATGATCAAATTTTGATTCTTGACTCCTGACTTCTGATTGATTACTGGTCAACCCCGCCTAATTCCAGTTGCCAATCATAGTAAATGATGACCAGAAGTAAGGATGATCGAGGGTTAAAGTTCCATCAGGAAAATCTGGTGGAAGAGCTAAAGCTTCTCCGTTAGATAATTGAACTTGGCGATTATTTACTTTCACATTACCTTGCAGCATCTCTAATTGAGTTTGACGCAATGCTTCTGCTTTAATTAAAGTATTTCCTAGCTGATCGTAAAACTCCCCCATCAAAGCTAAAGTTCCCAAATCACTAACATACCAAAGACTCGCTAGAGCAGATTTTACCCCTGCTTGTACCGCTAACCCTGCGAAACCTAATTCGGCTTCTTCATCTCCTAAAGCAGTTTCACAGGCACTTAGTACCAATAACTCGATTGGACTAGCATTAGTATTCCAACCAAGTTCATCAGACAGTTCTCGTAGCTGAGGTATCTTTAGCTGGTCATCATAAAACTGAATATATGAATTGTTCAAGTTACCAGCCTCAAACTTGGCATGAGTGCCTAAGTGAATGATTGAAAATGGTGTTTGGCGACTATTTTGAGTCACAAAGTTAGGAATGGTAAATTGCTCGTTGAGAAATAATTCCCCCTGGCGTGGATTACTAATAATAGTTGCCAATTCAATTGGCATAGTCGGCAAAGCTGGTTGTTCTACAAATTCTGAAGCTCCCATGGCAAGAATAGAACTCTGTTCTGGACTCACATAACGAGTATCTGTTAAACCAAAACTAGGAACTATTCCCATGGCGTACTTTTCAATTAAAAACTGCTCTCCATCGTGAAGTGCTGCGATGGGTAATAAACGTAAACCCGAATCTAGGGAAAAAACTAAAATATCAATATCATTAGCTTCTAATTCTGCCTCGATAGGTTCAATTAGGACTTTGTATAGTTCTTGGGCCGATGATTTGTAATTAGTTTGGTTTAACTTTCTAACATCACTAATCTCTTCACGAAATTGAGTTGCGGTTGCTATCAAGTCTTGGCGAGATGTATCTCGAACAGTTTTACGGATGGTTAAAGCTTTGGGTTGAGGTGAATTGATGCCGTTTAGGTTGGACGATGCCACCGTAGAGTTGTGAGCAGCAGCCTGAATTTGCTCGGGTAAAACTACAAATGACTCTAACTGGTTGGATTGCAGTGATATATTGATAAATGCTGCTTTTTTACCTGTCTGTTCGGCCAATTGGGCTAGCCTACGAGAAATCTCCTTGACTGAAGGTAGAGTTCCATAAAACTGTAACCCAGAAGAATAGGTTAACTGAGTCATTTGAAATTCTTCTTGCATGAGTATAGCCAGATCGTTTGGTGCTTGCTGAAATTGAGCTTCATAAGCGACACGATCAAGCTGCCTTAAATTGGGATCAGAGCTTTCTGCCTCTTCATCTTGAGACTCTTCCTCGGCAGCAGTTTCATCAGCAGCCTGCTCTTCTTGAACTATTTCTTCTTCTGCTTCTAGGGACTCTTCGGCACTATCTGCGGATTTTCCGACTAATTTTTCAACAATCTCATTTGTCTCGGCTAAATCATTGGTAGTTTCTTGAGCTGCTTCGGGTGTTACAGCCTCAACCTCTAATTCTTCTCGATCTAAAGTTGTTGATTCTCCTGGAGGAACTTCTGATTCCGTATTAGCTGATTCAGAATTCAAACTATCTGTAGCACCCACCGCTTCATTTAAGTTAACAGCTTCTTCTGAAGGGGTTACGGAATCACCCGCCAGATTTTCTCCTAAGTTGGTATCAGGGTCAGTTTCCGAAATTGCTTCTTCAGTGGAGGCATTATCTTCTACAGGTACTTCTTCAGTGGAGGCATTATCTTCTACGGGTACTTCTTCTCCTGGCGGTTCAGTTATCATGGCATCGGGACTAGGCTGGGTAATATCAGACATATTCCCTGACTGAGCGCGAACTGATTCTGTGGCAAGTATTGTCCAAGTTAATATTAAAAATATTTTGATTGATAATTGAGATAATTTCATGTTTTTATTTTGCTAAACAAATCGCTCTAAAATGAAAAAGTATATCCAAGACCAAATACAAATCTGGTTCCATCTCCAGCAGAACCAGTGATATCAGTGATAGCAGGAACAATTACAAGAGGTAGTTGTCTAAATAGAATAATCGGAACACCAAGTGTTAAATCTTGACCAGTCCATTCTGCTACTAAACCCACTGGTTGAATAACTTTAATCGCTAAGCTACCAAAAACTCCTATGTTTTCGTTGCCATCGTCAATATCAGACTCAGAACGAAATTGACCACCCCCTGCGCCCAAAGTCGTATATATTTCGCTGAATGGTTTAGTTCTATCTTGACGCAGCATAAATCTTTTGGTGACGACACCATATACTGAAGATCCGCCATCGGTGTTGCCCCAAGTAGTCAATCCTTGAACCCCCAGGGCGATCGCAAAGTTTTCGGGTAACCGACGATGCAGTTTAAGATTGATTGCACCATCATCCAAGGGTGCGCTTAAATCAACTAAAGTAACCCCGATTTGAGCGCCAACGTTGGTTTGTGGATTTCCTAGACCAAAACCCAAACCAAATACACCATCAGCATCATCCTTAAAACGCACGCGTTCCTGAAATCCAAAGCCAATCCCAGCATTGCCCCAAGATGCTCCATAAGCCGATGGATTGATAATGGTAATGCTCGGAGATGCTCGGTAGGGTTGTTGGGGGAAAGGGATACGCAATGGTATCCGTGTCGGTTCAAATCTTTCTCCTCCTGAGGGTTGGCGACGTAAAGCAGGACTACCATTTTCGGAAGCTTCAGACGCAACGCTAGATGAAGTTTCCGAATTATTCAATGATAAAGATTGAAACTGAAATTTCGATTTGGTAACAGTAATTTTTGGTGCTTGTCTTGTACTCGATGAAGAAGATAGTTTGAGACTATCGGCTTCAGCTTTATTAGCTTTTAAGATAATTACAGTAGTTATCAGAACAAATTTAAGGCAATATAGGAGGGACTTTCTTGTCAAGGACATTTAAGCACTAGGTTTTTTTTGAATATTTCTCAATATTTAATTTGTGGTCAACTGTTTACCAAGGCCACCAAAGAGCTTGATATGGTTTGTCCTCAAAACTATAGATGCCTCTAACCTGCAATGCCTTACATTCGATTGGTTGCTTATTATCTAAAACACATCCAGCATCATAATTGGGGTTGACGCTAAACAGTTTTTGACTGGTTTGAGAAAGACAGTTTTGATCTTCTTCCTCAACTAGACAGACCAAATTCGCATCTTCGGTGATTTCTGCCTTGAGATATTTTGCCTCTTCTTGCTGGTAAGAAGCCTGTAGTTTGGCAGCGGTTTGTTGGCAAACTTCGACCCCCGATTGTTCGGGAAGCAAGTATTCTGAGTGCCAACTCATCACAGGCGTGAGGTTGACTTCTCCTGGAGTATAAGCAAACATAGTCGGCGTACCACCTTGGGTAGCACAGACAAATACTGATTGAGACGATTCTTGGGCTATGTTATATTCTATGGCGTTAACGGGAACTGCATTAAGTGCGATCGCACAACTAACAACAGCAGTAGACAAATATTTTTTATTCATTCATTACTACCAAGTATTGAGATTTTTAAGCTAGATTTATTTGCTTTCAGTATATTTAACTATATTCAAATCGCTAATTGTTATTATTTCACTAAATATATTGTCACAAGCATGAATTTTTGATGAAGACAAGCAATTTCGACTCTTTTTCTCAATTCCAGGGCAGGGTAGTGCCTTGCCCTGGTATAAGTAACTATTTATTTCATGTCGTAGCCAAACAAATTAGCATTTACCTCGTCGGCTAAATTAAGATCTCCCAGACCGTATTCTTGCCAGCGTCTGGTGACCATTGCCGCTACATCATGATCGGATTCTAAAGGTTCGCCCCACTCGTGGTCAGTTTCAGGAGGAATTTTGGTAGTTGCATCGATACCCATGCGTCCACCAAGCCCAATTTTTTCACTGGCGAAATCTAAAGTATCGAAAGGAGTATTGGGCAGAATAAAAACATCGCGAGAGGGATCTACCTTAGAACTAATCGCCCAAACTACTTGCCGGGGATCGCGGATATTGATGTCTTTGTCTACGACAATGACAAACTTAGTATAAGTAAATTGGGGCAAGGCACTCCAAAAAGCTAAGGCAGCCCTCCTAGCTTGTCCAGGATAGGCTTTATCAATCGCAATAATTGCTGCTTTGTAGCTTAAAGCCTCCATCGGTAAAAAGAAATCAACAATTTCCGAAACTTGCTGGCGCAGGATGGGAGTATAAATTCGATTCAGAGCGATCGCCATCATTGCCTCTTCTTTGGGCGGACGACCACTAAAAGTAGTCAAATAAATGGGGTTTTGACGATGAGTAAGACAGTGAAAGCGAACCAAAGGAGAATCTTCAACACCGCCATAGTAGCCCATGTGATCGCCAAAAGGTCCATCAGGTAGCATTTCGCCAGGGGTAATTGTTCCTTCTAAAACAAATTCTGAATCGGCAGGTACTTCTAAATCGACGGTTTTGCACTTAGCTAGTTTGACGCCACTACCACCATACAGCCCGGCAAATAGCCATTCGGAAAGATCTACAGGAATCGGGGTTGCTGCTGCCATAATAATCATCGGATCGACCCCAAGAGCGATCGCAATTTCTAATTTTTTGCCTGCTTCTGCTGCTTTACGCAGATGTCTAGCACCACCCCGAACCGACAGCCAGTGAACAGTCATTGTATTTTTAGACTGTAGCTGGAGGCGATATACTCCGACATTGGGTGTACCTGTCTCAACGTCTTTAGTAATGACCAAACCCAAGGTAATAATTTTACCCGCATCTCCCGAATAAGGACGGATCATCGGGACTTTGTTTAGATCTACATCCTCTCCTTCAATGACTACCTGCTGGCAGGGGGGAAAAAAGTCTCTGCCTGGTTTGGCTTTCAGGACATCAAATAGTACCTTGCCAAAATCCACTGCCTGCTTAATTTTTTTGGGTGGTTTAGGCTGCTGTAACATAGCCAGTTTCGACCCCAAAGTTTCCAACTCCTCGGGAGTTTCCATGTTCATTGACCAGCAAATACGTTCTACGGTTCCCATCAGGTTTACCGCTACGGGAAAAGGCGATCCTTTGACGTTTTCAAACAGTAACCCTGGCCCTCCTGCCTGTAGCATGCGATTAGCAATTTCGGCAATTTCTAACTCAGGATCAACTAGCGCGGTAATGCGCTTAAGCTGTCCTCTCGATGCCAAAATTTTAATAAATCCCCGCAGATCTCTAGCCATGTTAAGAAATATAAAGCACTAAGTATATATGTTTAGTCTAGAGGAGTTGAGGAAGAATCTACAATCTCTTTGAAGAGTTAGAGAGAGCTAGAAGTCAAATCTTGATTCATGGCATCAATAATGTGGTGCAAGGCTTCGATAAAAACTCGTTCCGATTGGGAATTTAAAGCGTTATGCAGATAAGCTTTTCCTCCTTGAGGCTTACACAAAAAATGAACCACTTGATTTTTATTGCTTTTAGTCTTCATGAGCATAATCGATTGTGTAACTGCTATTTAAAATTAAAGTCGTTGTTAATAATTTATCTTGATTTGGGTATATTTAATTAGCAAAAAGAAAGATATACAAGCAAAATGAGGTTGGAATAGTTATAGTAGTCATTTAAGGTCATTTTTTGGAGAATAGTTAAGCCTGAGAACTGCTTTCGCCATTAATTACCGCAGCACCTATCAAATGAGCCAATCTTAGTGCTTCTGGAACTTTACCACGATCTGTAAGTTGAGCTAAAGCTTGGGCAATAATTTCTGGTTGCTCACCGCATACTTGAAAATAAAACGGCGGATAAGCATAAATTTCGCCAGCTTTTTGCAAAATGATTAATCTTTGCTGGAAATTGGGCAAACGAGACATAGCTTGCTTCATCTTGTTTAGGTTAGGCAATTTTCTCATGACGGCTACACAAGGAAGCTGTAATCTGTGAGCTAGCAGCGGTAAATCAACTAAATTGAAACCGCCAAAGCCAATACCATCCAACAAAACCAAGTGTAGCTGGGGTAAGAATTTTTGAGCAATTAAGAGATGGCAAATCACGTCTGTTGCGTCTTTGCCATCTGCTTCGACAGCACCCCATACCATGCCTTCAAAACGAGTATTGGCACAAACAATGCCTGATACCTTTACTTTCGCTACCTGATGACGGACGAAAGGCGCATCGTCAAAACCGATCGCTCTAATTTGTCGTTTTTGTCGCATCAGAGCCTTTAATTCCATGCTCTACATTTTGATCTAAGTTGATTTAATCATTTTAAAAACAATTAGTTTCAACCAAGCTATATACCAACTCTCAATCGGACAAAAAAGTTTAATCAAAGTAAGCTGCTGGAAACATTAAGTAAATCTGTCGGAAGATAGATAAATTAGTGGTTTACTAATCATTACCGTAATGAGTGTGAGGTAGAAAGTAAGTGTGAACAGATGTATCGGTATTTAGAATCAAGCCAATTTTTTATAGTTAGTGTATCCGTAGGAATTATTATTATCCTGCTCTTTAGCTTGGAACAGCCTAAAGTAGATAGTCAGAGTGTTGACGAAACAGAAACCAGTGTACCTGGCGATATTGTACCCTTGCCTAGCAATTTCTGAAAAAAGCCAAAACAGATCAATTATCTACGACACACTGCATTACTGTTTCTAAAATGTTGATCATATATAAAGTCTTGATTACGTCCGATGGCTTGCTTCCTATAGAAATAAGACAATATGTTCTTGTCCAGAAAACAGGAGAGATTGCTTGTCGTAAAATTTTCAACAAAAAAACATCCAATTGAAATCGGATGTTTGAATAGACAACTTGGGGTAGTAGAAGTTGTGGGTTCAAATCTGGCCGCTCCGCTATATTTAAAACCTTCTCACAGAGAAGGTTTAGCTGTTTCTAGAGATCACGTTAATTCAGCAATTTAGAAAGCTTGAATCCATTCTTTTATTTCGTACTCAGTCCAAATACCATTTTGCCAGTAAGGATCTGACTCTACTAACTGGCGTACAGTATCTTTTTGCTCTGCTTCATAAATCCCAAAGACCTTGGTATTATCTTTTGTAGGACCTAGAGTAACTAATATTCCTTGTTCTTTTTGAACCATCAAACCATCTAAATGTGATTGTCTATAAGGAGTGCGTTTTTCCAAAGCGTTTTCGCAATAGCTACCCCACATAATATATTTCGGCATAAAGTTTTATTAGTTAATCAATCTAATTGTTAATTATAAGCTTACAGCGATCGCCATTGGAATCATCACCACTAGATTGTAAAAAAAATGCAGCTCAATCCTGGGAAACCATAAGCCACCAATACCAGTAGCTTTCATTCCTAAAATTGCCTGAAACAGCAGCAAAAAATGTTCAAAGTGATGAAACTGCTGTAAATAACTATTTGTATTGAGTTAGTTTCATCGCGGCAAATTCTTCAAGAGGAAGATGATCGCGATCGCTGGGAATTCTAACTAGAAATCTTTCCGCCATTTCTGTTAAGACAAAATCAGGCTTTTCTTGCTCGATATAGTCGTAATCAAGCCAGGGAGTCCAAACAAAATGAACTTCGTTTAAAGTTTCGGCAAATAAAGATGAAAGTCTGGCTGTCAAGCGCTTTTTGGCAGTGTAGTTGGGAAATCCAGGATTAGAAAAGCTATCCCCGAAAATGATCATTTTACCGTGAGGTATAGTGTCATTTTTCAATATTCTAATGCTACCTTGATGACAGTGATTGATTACTTGATTGTCATAAGCGATTTGAGATTTAAATTTTAGATTTGCTTGCAGTAATCTTTCTTTAATTCCAAATTTACCGCCTAAATCTCCCTTTTGTTGGCTGATTTCGAGCGGAGTATCAAACAGTTTTACCTTAGGTTTAATTTCTAGTGATTGGCAAATTAAATTGTAGGCAAAGTAACATCCCCAAAAGTTCCAGTGACAGTCTTGTTTGTCATATAGTCGATAGTGAGATTTCTGTTCTAAAAATATATCCAGAGGATATAAGAAAGGTTGCTGACATTCTTGTTGAAGTTGCAGAATTGGTCGTTCGCTTGTAATGTTTAGATCGTGCGGATAGTATTCAGAATAAACTGCTATTTTATTGGGAATAAATATGTGCTGATATTTTATTTGAAGAGCTTTGTGCCATTCAATTCTTTGCTTTAATAGTTGATTCCATTGATTTATTTCAAGCGATGAAAGCTGTTTGCCACCTGTATGATATTTCATCAGGCTATTAGATCCTGCATTAATAAAAAACCAGCCAGATTTACCTGCGATCGCTACGTTGTTGGCAGATGTTTCTCCCACCCTCGGATATTGTGGCTCATTCTTTAAGGATTTAAGCTTTAAAATATCCTGCTTAGTTAAATTATCTGCTTGATTCAACTTTGCCTGATATTTTACCTGATACTGTTGCCGCTGCAAACTATTCTCTGCTTCGATCAACTTATCTTTTAAGGATAAATTATGATTAATTAATTGCAGTTGAAGTTTAATTAATTTATTGGGAAGCTCGGCTGATTCTAAACTTTTGGCTTGATTAGTTTTTGCGATTAAATTGGCTAATTTAGTTAATAATTTTTGATAACCTAAATAAAATATTTGCTTCTGAGGATATTTTAATATTTTGCTTATAAAAAAATCTACTGCTGCATCAGCTTTTTCTGTAGCAATAAGATATCTACCTAATCTTCCTTCAGCTAGTCCATGAGTGTAAAGATGTCTAATCGCTTTCAGCTTAGTAAAGCTGGCTCGTTTTAAATCGAGATAAAATTCAATATAATCTACCCAATCAATATGTTCAAATAATAGTTTATCTCGCTCTATCTGGGGATAATTATTTAAAAATAAGCTTTCGGCTTGACGAGCAAAAAAATTCGCTTTTAGCGGTATCTTTTCCTGTTTTAGTAAAAGAGAAAAGCTTTCTAGTTCTCGCCAATCTTGAAAACCTTGTTGTAGTTTATGTTCATAAGTCTTGATTTGATCTTCAATATTATAAGTGTGACATTTATCTTTTAAATTTAAATTTGACATAAAATTTCCCAATAAAACTATTTAATATTAGTTGGACACTAAAGAATAGTGGCGATCGCCTACAATTTCTACAGTTTAAAGCTAGCTGGAGCAAAAGTTTTTTGCACAAAGCTACTTTGAATCTCTAGCTTTTGCTGAAGAAAAGATTCTACTTGAACAGGAATTTTATATTTAGGACTAGCATTAAATTTCTGGCTTACATAATTGTCAAAAATATTTTCTTTATAATCTATTTCGAGAAAGTTACAAATTCTTTCTATAGTTTTTAAAGGTTGAGTGCAAATGTCATCGTAGATCAAAAACAATCGATTTTCTCTAGCAAAATATTTTTTACATAGCTCGACCGTTTCTATATAGTTAGAGAGTCGATAATTACGACTATTATTAAGCACCTGCATCCATTCTTCATGGCTAATAATTTTGTGGTTAACAATATCTTTACGTCTTTGCATTACAGCCTGTGACCAAGCTCTTTTGATGGGATTACGCATGATAAAGATGATCTTTGCTTCTGGCAAAAGCTGAGAAATATGAGCAAAACCTTGATTGTTTAAGGCTGAATAGTCTGGCGTGATGTCGGCAACAATTTTACGATCTGCATTTTTAAATAAAGATAAATAATAATCATCATCGAACTTTTCCGTTACTGCCATCTTGGCAAGAAATTCAAGCTTCTGATAATCAAACTTACCCTTAATAAATTGACCAAGGGCAGTTTGTAACTGTTGCATACGCTTTCTCGGCCAATCTATCTGTTTGAGATGCAGATAGTCAAAATAGTGTATTTCTTTCATCGGTGGCATCCAGATATCAGGATGGTACTGCAAAACATTATATAGCCAGGTTGTGCCAGCTTTTTGCGCACCAATGCAAAGAAAGTTAGGTTTTGTTTGGGACATTACTGTGTTGTAGTAAAGAGTAAAAAGAAACAATAGATTGTGATAGTAGCATCAATTTATTATTTCAAGATTAATCAAACTTCCAATACTCAGATAAATCTAAATTTAAAGTTTTTTGCAACAATAGATAATCAGCACGATAAATTTGCCTTAGTTGTTGTAATTCTTCTGGTTTTATCACGATTGTTCGCTCATTACTATCAGAAGATATTAAATAGACTCCTTCGGCTTCAATGTAATATTTTAACCCTCTATTATGGTATTCATTTAGGTTAGTAGAGGGAGGTAATAATTGAGGATCTACACCTAGAAAACCACAAATATTTTTAATGGTTTGCTGTCTATTTTGCTTGACATCTCTTTCGTAGATTAATATTTTAAAGTTGTCCAAGGAAAACTTTTTTAGCCAGGCAGCAAGATGTTGGCTATAAAAGCCCATGTCGATGATGCCGTATAGATGACCAACATCAAGTATACTTTGTGATTTATAAGCGATGCGATCGCGCTGTATATGATGAAAATAAGCCGAGACTGCTCTTTCTACAGGATCTCTAAGACAAAGAATTAGCTTTAATTCTGAACCTAAAATATTAAGTGCACAATCAGCTATTTGCTCGTTAAAATATTTGGGGGGATTAGTCCATTTTCGTCTAGGGTTAGTTGACCAAAAATAACTAGGAGTAGCTTCCCCAATTGCCTTAGGTTTTTCCGTCTGTATTACATCTTCAAACCGATTAAAATATTTCAAGTAGTAGGCCAAACCACGATCAGCAACTTTCTTCTGATAATAACTAAAAAATTCTAGTTCTTTTCTTCCTTTAGGTAAAAATATCTGAGGATGTTGTTTAAGGTTTTCATGAAGCCAAGTAGTACCTCCTTTCTGCACTCCTATAATTAGAAAATTTGGCAGATTTAGTCTAAGATCTTTAAGTTTTACAGCGTTAGTATATATTTGAGATATAACTTTTTTTTTATCAGCAATATTTTCACTAAGAACAGCTAATTCTTGGTATTTTAAACGCAAACTGTCTTTAAGCTGATTTATTTCTTGAAATAATTGGACAAAATCCTCTTCATATTGCTCTAGAGAACACTTAGTTTCTGAAGTTGTCTTGGGTACTATGGAATTTAGAGCAAAATTTTTTGACATCATGTGTGGTATGAATTATTCATCTTTTGATCAGTATATCTATCATTAGAGTTATTTTTGAGTTTAAATAAAACTTTTATGTCTAACTCCATTAATCGATTTCACTTGCTAAGAATGATTGGCAAAAAAACATTAATTAAGTAAGCTTTTATTTATCGGCTAATGTTCAACTAAGTTGGCTTTCATGCATAAGCTTTCTCTTGCTATCCTGATTTTTTTCTTCAATGAATGCCTATCGGGGCGACCATGACCTTCTACACCACAATAACTATCAAAAATTGATTGATTACCTTGATTTTTACTAACAAATAACTTTTGATATAGTTGATAAAATTTATAGTTTCTTTGGTACAAATTATCGTTGACATTAACTAACAAATATATGTTAGGCACTTGTTTAAGATTTTGCTTAAAACGATGTAAACACGAAACGCGATCGCCAAATTGTTTAACTAAAGTTTCACGATCCTGCGTACCTAGTAAAATTCGCATTACCCTCGATAAATCATGAGTATAAACTTGAGTATTAACAGCTAATACCTGCACTTTCTCGCTAAAGTAGGTACTACTTAATAATGCTCCCATGCCTCCTGCTGAAGAACCAAATAAAAAGGTATTTTCTAGATTAATTTGAGCAGCATTACTAATGTTTTCAACAACATTGGCAATAAACCCAGCAAAGTTAATTTTTTTTGTTCCGACATAAAAACTAGACTTTAATCTAGGAATAAAATGACCAGGATCACTAATACAAATCACCGATTCTTCCTCTGTAAAAGCAGAAATTAACCCTTCAAAAGCTATTTTTTCTTTAGATAAAATATAGTCTTCTGGTGTAAGCGAGTCGCTAATCTTAGCAGCACTTTGAAAATATACGTTGAGGTTACGGGACTGATCTTTAAGATAGCAAAAAAGGTAGAAGTAGGGAATTCCCTTCATTGTTTGGTTGTTAGGAAAATAAATTTGATAAACAATAGGTTCGGCAATTGGTAGGCTAGAACTATTTATTATTTTTTGATGCCAATTATCAATTTTAATCTCTCTAAATAGTTTGGGTATGTAGCCGAATACTTGACGGTTTACCTTACTAGAATTTTGCTTTAGGGAAGATGTAATTAATTGAGCTATTTTAGGATAAGATGACTGTTGTTGAAGTAATGCCAGCTTATTAGATAAATGTTCGCGGACAGTATTATCTTGTTGTTTCATGTTCAGTCAAAGACAAACAGTAATTTTAATTTAAAAAAGGAAATATTATTAGCTAACTATAGCAAGGTAGTAATCCTGGCTAAATTCAATAAATAAGTTTAATCTTCTGTGGTTAATCAAACTTTTTTAAGAGATTATCTTTAAGGGTATATTTAGCATTGATTTCAATGTAATTCAGTTGCTTTTTGCTCAAAGTATTAGAATCACATGAACCCGACATTTGTTTACTAAGCCAATCTGCTTTCATTTCCTCAAAATAGGCTTTAATATTAGATTCTAGCTTAACTTCTAGAAAATCTAAGATCGAATTTAAGTATTCAAGATCGTAGCCAAATAATTTTTCATATTCACATACAAACAAATTTGGTTCTGGATGACTTTTTTGATATTTCCAAGTTTCAATTAAAGATTCATTCCAATGATCTACTGCTTTGATAAAATTAGCTTCCTCAGACCAACTATCATTGGCATCAGCTGCTCTAGCGTTGTAAGACTTAGCAATGCTAGTAACATTTCTAACTATAAATATCCACTTGACCTTTCCTAAATTTTTATTTATTTGATTATAAAAACGATAATAATGAGGATACTTATCGCCGAGATATTTGACTTTAAATTTGTATTTATCTTTGAGTTCATCATAAAAATATTTCCATTGAATATTAGTTTGATCGTCTTTAATATTAAAGAAGAAATCGGTGTTAAATGAGCTGCTATTTATCTTATCTATGTTTTTTCTATTGGCATAATATTTGTATCTTTCCATGCCGATCGCTAAAGACTGATGAGAATTAAGCAGTCGTACCAATGCAGTAGTGCCAGAACGAGGACATCCGCAAATAAATAAATATTCTTGGCTCATATTACATTCTCCTCAAAACCTAAAATGGTCAGTTTAAATACGATTAACATTTATTAAGCTTCTCCTAGGGATAAATTCAGCTTTGGATTATTGGGTATATCGCTCTATAAAATAGCCTTAACCTAGTCTACTTTTATTAGTCATAAATTTAGAACTGCTAAAATAGGTTAAGGCATAAAATAAGTAAATTACAATTTGCCTATTTTATTCAGCACTTATTCACCTTAATTTGCTGTAACATTTTTAAAGCATTTTCACAGCTTGGTTCAATTTTCAAGCATTCTTCAAGATGAAAAACTGAAAGAGGATAGTTTTGTTTCTGCTGATAAAGTTGGGCAAGTTTGAAATGACTAGCTAGAAAAGAATCATTAATAGTTAAAGATTCAGTCAGTAAGCTCTCTGCTTCTTCTAGTTGATTTGCTGCTAAAGATCTTCGGGCGCGATCAAATAAGATACCTTCTTCTTTAACGTTAATTTTGCCATGATTGTATGAGGGAATTAAATTTTTACTGCGATATTCATTAATAACTTTAGTTGTGTAAGCATAGGTCATTTCAGCTGATAGTGCTAATTCATCTTCTGAATTTTGGGAATTGATATTTGAGCTGGATTCATACCCAAAAGTATTATTAAAGCTGGCAAAATCTTTTAAACTAGTTTCTAGTTCCTTTGACAAGAAAAAAGCTTTGTAATTGTCAAAATTTTTGCTTCTTTCCGTTCTCCTAAATTGTTTAGAAACTTTAATTTTATTAGATATTTTACGTCCAAGATAATTGCTTAGTTCTTCCAAATTGTTTTGAATAAAATCTTCATATTTAAGTAGAAAAAAGTTTTTGGCATGAGAACTTTCGTAAAATTTTTGAATATTTTCTGATTGTTCTTTGACTGCCTGAATTAGAGAACCTCGACCAGTTATATCAATATCGCTATAACATTTATCAATATCATAGATGCCAACTGAATCAGGACGCTCTACTTTTTGCTTTAGTAGATTGACGTAAGTTTGGGCATTGCGATCATCTGAATAACCATCTCCGTTGTAGGGCATATATAGTAAATAACTAACAATCCTGTCTAAAGGATTTCTGATTAGTAAGATACTTTTATCGAATTTTGGCAAATAATTTTGGTCTTTTTTCCAGCGATTAGCAAATATTGACTTAACAATTAAATTATCGCGTTGGTAATCAACCTTACTTAAGAGACTAGGTTCAAAAACTAATTCATGATTATCAAAAGCTTTAGAAATTGAATAAGCTAGTGCGGTAGTGCCACTTTTACCGAGGGAATAAATGAGGGTTTTCATAGTTGTTTAATGTTACGTGGTAAATAAAGTTTTGAACTGTGGATTAGCCTTGACTTTTTGGATAGTGATCGTTGCTATTGGTGGGGTAATCTGTATACTCGATTTTCTGCTAATTTTTACTCTGATAAACCTTCCTCCAAATTGATTTATTTAATCTGCATAACTTGAGCGACCTATTTTATGAAGAAAAACTGAAAATAGTTAGAGCAAGATTTTTGATTATGCCTCCACAGAAACATAATCAAAATAACTCTTAATTGCTTAATTGATGGTATTTAAGGCTGTTTCAAAAATCTTGACATAAGAATTTGCCCAGCCAGACATTAAATATCGATCAAAGACTATTTTTTGGGCTTCTTCAGCTAAGAATGGCAATTTATCTCGATCGCTTAAGCATTTTAAGACCGCTTGTCGCCAAGATTCTTGGTCATTGTCAACTAGGATGCCGTTAACTTCATGGGTAACTACTCCTTGATAAGGAGTGCAGTTGCTATAAATCCCAGGTAAACCGACGGCGGAATACTGAAGGAACTTGAGAGGACTTTTATACTGGTTAAACTCATTAGCGACTAAAGGTGCGATCGCCAGATCGCACGACTCAGCAATTTGACGAAACCAAGTGACAAACTTTTCATAAGACTCATATCCTTGAGGAATAGAGATTCGGGTATACCAATCAGGGGCATTCTCCGCCACTTCAGGTTCACCACCAATCACTAGCAGCCTGACATTAAGATTCTCACCAGAGAGGCTTTCAAACACTGGCTTAATCATCGCCAAATCCTCGACATGGGAAGAGTTGCCCATATAAAGCACTTTAAAAGTCCCCTGGGCAATATCCAATAGCTGCTGAGGTAATTCAACCGCTACCATAGGCTTGAGCCAGCTAGATTCAGCAATTACATTAGGAATAACCGTGACGCGCTTGTTAAAGGTGCGCATTTGTCTAGCTAAAGGTTCGGTACTGACAATTACCTGGCTGGCTGCTGTGGCTAAAGTTTGGATAGCAGGCGCGCTTCTAGCATATACTCCCTGACGATCTTTGTCGGGAGGAACGTTTAATAGATTATCGTCAATCTCATAAACAATGGGCAAATTGCGATCGCGACAGGCATCAATTACAGGTTGAACATTGTGGGGTTGAATAACGTTGCGCTGAATTAATACTGCATCGAGGTCGAACAATTGATTAGTGTCGTTGATAAAAGCGTCGATATCTAAGATTTGGGCATCCAGGCGATCGCTTATTTGCGGATGTTGCAGCCATTCCAGGACGCGAATGTGTGCCGTAGGTGGCAGTTGAGAATTAATAAATACCCCAACTCGACGATAGCGGACTTGTTGATTTAACTCAAAGGGTCGAGACTCAGAAATTACCTGCTGATAAAGCTTATGATATTGAGCAGCCATTGTCTCAATATTGTTTTGTCTGGCGTAAGTTAGCTGCCACTGATTGAGATAAGATATTTTCTCGATATATCCTTCTACATCATTAGCAATATCCAAAAGCTTGTTGTAGACTGCTTCAGCATCAACTTCATCGATTAACCAGCCTCCACCATGACGAGCGATGCGTTCGCCCACCGCACCTTTATTAATTGCCACTACAGGAACACCACTCGCCCAAGACTCGGTTAGAGTATGACAGTAAGTTTCTGGCCAAATTGAGAAAATACCAACACAGTGGGGTCGAATTTTCTGCATCCACAGGTCGAAATCAGCCCGAGTATAAGTACCGTGGAGAGTACCGACGGACTTGAGGAAATGTCTAGTACGACCCAGGAAGTGGAATTCTAGGCGATTATTGACATCGAGCTTTTTGATTTCAACAATTAATTCTGCACCCTTAGAAGAGCTGATATTGCCAGGGAATAACACTCTGAGGGGTTTATTCGGCTTGGGTGGTCTGAGAACAAAGGTAGGTTCGGTTTGCAGATGAGGAAAATTCCGTCCATGAGGAATAACTTGAAAGTTAGCCTGTTTCAGTTCGGGATAAATTTTGGTCATCATCGCTTTGGCAGAAGGCGCGGTAGTTACAAAAGCATCAACGTATTCAAACATCTTTGCCATGTTCCGTTGCCAAGTTTTAATAAAATCATGTTTTAAATTAACCAGGCGATATTCAGGCCAAATTGGCGTGGGACAACGTCCTTCGCTAGCGGTACACTCACCACCACAGAAAGTTAAATTTTCATCCAGTAGGTTAACTGTCGGACAGATGGTATAGAAATCGTGGAAAGAAAGAATCGTCGGGATATCAAGCCTATTGGTCAAACGCGCCAAAGAAACACTGTGCCAAGCTATATGACGAATATGAACCAGTTCAATTCCATAACGAATCAACAGATCGCCAACGATATTGTCGTATTCTTTGGAAGTGTGGGCGGTAGGATTTATTGGCGATCGCAGTTTGATTTCTTCGAGTAGAATATGCTCTTCTGGTCGCGCATCATAAAGGCTGATTTCTTTACTGTCACAGATTAATAGCATCGGATGATATCGTTCCCCCAAACCAGTCATTAAGTCTTGATTTGTCTGGGGTGTGCCGCCTGTTTTGGTCGAAATAACAAACAGCACGCGAGGACGGGGTTTGGCTAATTGAGGCGAATTTGCTAGCAGCTTTCTAACCTGATAGCGCATCAAGTTCATCTGAGGAGACTGCACAAAATGAGTCACCAAGGCTTTATATTCAGGATAGCGCTGGTCAACTACGATTCGACCTGGTTGATAGAGGGCTTTTTTCTCTCCCTGGAAACTAGCCGAACGAACATGATAAACCAGAGTGCGATCGTCTACGATATGTCGCCATCCTGTTCGAATTGCCCGCATACAAAAATCATTTTCTTCTCCATAGCCTCTGGGGAAAGCCGACTCGTCAAACCCGCCGATGTCGTTCATTAACTCGCGACGAATATAGAGACAAAAACCACTTCCTGTTGGGGTTTCAGGATAAATTAACGAACTATGTTGAGCGATCGCCCTGGCGGTTTCTGACCCTTGCAGCCAGATCGGAAAATCGTTTGCCTGACCCATGGTGGGTACGGAAAACGCCCCAGAATTATCTGAGATTGCTGTTACTGTGCCGATATCGCGATCGTGATAGGCAGCAACTCGCATATTTTGTAACCAACGAGGTCCGACAGAAGTATCACTATTGAGCAGGATAATATCATCGTCGGGAGCTAGATTAATCCCGCGATTAATCGTTCTGGTGTAGCCTAAATTTTCCTCGTTAGTAATTAGCTGAACGTTAGGACGATTCGCCACTGCCTCCTCTAACATTGGTTGGATGCGTTCATCGGGACTAGCATCGTTAATCACGATCAATTTAGCGTCTCTGGAAGTATGTTCAAAGACCGAAGCCAAACATTGACGCACCGCATCATAGGCATTGTAAACAGGAATTACAATCGTAATACCTTGAAGATTGGGTTGCGGTTGGCTATATAGCTGAGAGAACCGACCAAATTGATTTTTGTTTAGCTCATCTTGCTCGTAATTAATCTTAGCGGGGCTTCTTTTTAAGTTTTGCTTAGTACCTTTAAAGAAAACCTCAACCTGATATTCCGTCTTTTGTTCGGGTGGGATAGGCAAAGCAATTTCAAAGCCATTTTCGCCTTTAGCACTGATACCGTGTTTGATCAGATCGTGACGTAATATATTTGCCTTGACCTCTTGATAAAAGATGCCGTCAAGATAAACATCCAGCATAACGGCAGATGACCCATGATTATCGGGCAAAACCCAGCCTCGCAGAGAATTATTGACCCACCCGTCTACCACACCATAACCACGACGAGGTATTACCATCCGTGAAGAAATCGGTGTTAGACTTTCTTTGGTCTTACTGAAAGGAACTAAAGAAATTGAGTGTTCTAGGTCGTCGAGTAAATCTAGGGGTAACTGCACCTCAAACTTTTTG
This sequence comes from Pleurocapsa sp., assembly GCA_050330395.1. Lineage (GTDB taxonomy): Bacteria > Cyanobacteriota > Cyanobacteriia > Cyanobacteriales > Xenococcaceae > Waterburya. Next base: position 10,602 of record JBHJNW010000167.1, on the reverse strand, counting down.
GGTGCAGCAGCCAAGAACTTATCGGTAATATCAGGATAAATCTCTTGAGTTTCCACTACACCGATCGGCTGATCGTCAATCACGACCTTGAGTTTGACGGCGCGATCGCTCTCGGCATTATCAATTGCCCAGCCCCGTAGGATGCCCCCTAGTCCAACTTCGGTAACTCTGGCAATGACTGAATTTTTGAGATGAGCTTTCGCAGGGCTACCCTCCATGAAAATCGGACTGCGTTTAAGATCTTGTTGCGTACCGCTAAAAACTACCGCCACTTGATACTTGTGTTCTGGATTAACAGGTAAAGGTAAAGTAAAGTCAAAGCCATTTTGACCGTTACCTAATCCCTGTTTGAGTAAATCGGGTCGGGGTACATTAGCCTGAATCTCGCTGTAAAATATGTTGTCAAGATAAACATCAAGTTTGGCAGCACCTTCTGTATGCCCTTCGGGTAAAGCCCATCCCCGCACACGATTCCCCTCAGTTAAATCGACCACCCCGACGGTGCGACGAGGTACAGTTAAACTGAGGTAAATTGGCTGCTGTTTAGTTTTGTCGCGAGCTAATGGCAGCAGTTCAAACAGATGTTCGCGATCGTTTAAAATCTCCACGGGTAGCTGTACTGCCAATTTTCTTGGCTTACCCGCTAAACCTTCGGTCAAATCATCATCCAATACGTCACCAGTAATGACATCCTGAATTGGCTTATGATTGGCAAACACTCTAAATTTTAACGGCTTGTCAGGAGCATTATTATCAATTGCCCAGCCGCGAAGCACACCCCCTAAAGTAACTTCCGTGATTTTGGCGACAATTGACCCTTTTGTACCAATGGTACTTTTATCGGCGAGACTAGCTGGTGCGATGGCGGTGGTTAGCTTTTCGGGCTTCGCCTGGCGATGTTCCAAGGCATAGTCAAGCTTTTGGGAAGCATCGGTAAAGTCAGATTTTAATTCTAGAGAATGAATATAAGCGGCGATCGCCTGTTCCCATGCTTGTTTGGCAGCAAAGGCTTCTCCGACATAATAGTATAGCCAGTGAGAATCTGGGTTTTGTTGGATGCCTTGCTGTCCAATGGCGATCGCCTCATCCAAAGCATTTTCTTTAGTTAAAAGTTCGGTCAGCCGATAGTAAACCCAAAGGGGTTGTTCGGAGTTAATTTTAATTGCCTGACGATAATATTCAATACTTTTGTTGTTGTCTCCCTTTTTATCTGAAGCGATCGCGATCGCCCGATATATTTCATCAGATTCAGAATGGATTTTTAGCGCCCGATCTCCTAATTCAATTCCTTCGTCGCTGCGCTCAACTTTCGCCAGCAAGGTAATCACATTACCATAAATCCAAGCAGGAGGTGACTGAGCCATTTTAATGACTTTCAAATAATAGCTAATTGCCGCTTGGGGGTCACCCGCTTTGTGCTTGGCAACTGCTTCGCTCGTAAACCATTCTGTAGAAGAATTGATGGCAGGAGTATTCGGCTTCGACTTAACTGATTCCATGGGTTAGGTAACCTACTGTGATTTGAGTGGCGTAATAAGTTGATTGATAAAAATTAATCAGTAAAAGTTACTATCAGAAATTGGTCTGATAGTTCTTGCTCAAGTGAAGAACAATTCTCACAATAGAAACTAGGTGACTACAACAGACCGATGCTATCTACCAAATCTAACTGAACAAATTAAGGAGCAACCTTTTTTTACCGAGCAAGATTGTCAAGCATAATTTTGATCAGCAGCCGATTAATCAGCTATGTTTTACCTAAGTTTAATTAATTGTGATTAAAGATACATAACTATCTAATTCCTAAGATCTATGCCTTTTTGACTAAAGTTTGCTTAAACAACATTATATTAATCGCTTTTTTCGGGATTGTCCTCTATTGTCATAAATTGCTGAAAAATCAGATTTATTTGTTGCTGAACTGCTTCTGGGCTAAAGGCAGCGATCGCCTGTTGGGCATTGCCAGATAAATAATTCCACAGGTTAGCATCGCGATCGAGGCGGATAATCTGTTGGGCAAAATCTACCGTATGATTAGCTTCTAAAATATGTTGTTCGGGAATTAAATTCATCCCTTCTGTGCCAATTTTAGTCGAAACCACTGGTAAACCATATTCCAAGCTATGACCAATTTTTCCCTTCATTCCTGCACCATATCTTAGAGGACAAACTGATAGTTTATGACTCAAAAAATAAGGACTAACATCATCAATGTAGCCTGTTACCTCAATCCGATGATTAGCTAAGGCTAAGATATCTGCATGAGGATTATTACCCAGCAAAGTAACTTTAAGTTCTGGGTTCGTTTGCCACACCAAGGGCATAATTTCTTGGCATAGCCATAGCACCGCATCAACATTGGGAGGATGATTATAGCTACCAATAAACAAGATTCCTGAACGCTGGTTAAAACCAGGAATATTGCTGCTACGGGGAGTATGAATATTAGGTATCACTGCCACATTATTTATTGCTTGCTCCTGCAAGATTTTTTGTTCAATGGGAGTAACGGTAATCGTTAGATCTGCCTGATGAGCCATTTTGAATTCCTGAGCTTGCATTTGTGACCATTCGGCTTGGGTATTTTGATTGGGGTCAATCTCCCAAGCTCTTTTAAGGCGTAGATAGTGTAGATCAATAGTGTCATAAACAACCTTAATTTCTGGTTTTTGACGAATCAGAGCCATATATTTTTGGTTCAGTTCAGGGCGACAAATCCAGGCAAGATCGATTAAAGATAGTCGCTCAGTTATTTGTCGCTCAATACTCGTACCGTAGCCTGGTTGAGTGTATAAAACCTCAATCTGCAAATTCTGTAAAACCGCAGTGTAAGGTTCAGCTTTTACGCCATTATCCGCAGCAAAAATTACGTGATAATTGAGAGCTTTGAAAATCTTTAACAGTTCAAACAATCGTCGCGAACCAGACTCTCGATCATAGCTTGGCATATAGCTATCAATCACCAAGATAGTCTTTTGACCAAGATATTTTCTAGTAGAGAGAGGAACATTGACAATGCCCAGATTGGGTAAATAATTATTTTGATTCAGAACACCCTGCCATTTTTGCTTAAATTTAACGGCATTAACTAGCTGATATTTTTTAGTCCCGCTAGTGGTGGAAGTGCCAGAACTAATGCCTTCATAATGAATCACCTCTGACTTTGGTTGATACATCACCTTTAGTCCTAGCTGATGACGAATGGCAAAGCAAAGATCGGTATCTTCATAGTAGGCTGGTGCAAAATCTCGTTCAAAGCCGTTTAAACGTTCAAAAACCTCTCGTCTCACCATCAGACTAGCTCCCGAACAATAGTCTACAGGACGCAAATAATTGTATTCAGGAGCATGGGGATTGTCTTGTCTACCATAGTTCCACCCTGATGCGTCTTGCCAAACAATACCTCCTGCTTCCTGTAAACTTCCCTGGGGATACACCAGCTTTGACCCGACTGCACCGACTTGATTGTCTTGCGCCAAAACCGTAACCAGACTTTCAATACAGTTGGACTTAATCTCTGTATCGTTGTTGAGAAAATACAGATACTTCCCTTTGGCTAGAGATGCACCCTGATTGCAGGAGTGAATAAAGCCCTGATTAGATTGGCTATTAACCAAAGTAACCGCGGTAACCGATTCTAAAATCTCTTGAGTTTGATCCGTCGAGCAATCATTAACCAAAATAACCTCTACCTCAGTGCCTATCAAATTCAGAGCGATCGCCTTAAGGCATTTAAGAGTGTAATTTAACTGGTTATATACGGGAATAATAATGGAAACTTCAGGAGTATTACTGTGAGGCAAAATCTCTTGTAATTCATTTGCTAATGCCTGAAAATCTGGTGGCGGTGTACTATTGGAGGCATGATGGGAACTAGGAACGACCCGACATTGCTGTATGCGAGATAGTACTTCGTTATTTTTTGGCTGAATTTGCAGCGCCATTTGATAGATGACAAGTGCCTGATCGCTATCGCCACTCTGCTGTAAAATATCTCCCAGCTTGAGATAAAGAGCAAGGTTGCGGTTATCGATCGCCAAAGCCTGATGATAGGCTTGAGGGTTATTGGGGTCTTGTTTGATCGCCTGTAAAAAATGCTGCAAGGCAATCGCGCGATCGTGTTGACTACGACGATAGAAAGCATCCCCTAACTTTTGCTGTAGCTGGGGTAGATCGGGCTGTATCCGAAGCGAGTGTTGATAGTATTCAATCGCTCGCTCCCATTGACCGAGTTTGCCACAAGCTTCGGCAAGATTATAATATGACCAAGGAAAATCTGGATTAAGGGCGATCGCCTGCTGATAGATAGGTACAGCTTCTGACCACTGTTCTAACTGAATGAGTGCATAGCCTAAATTATTAAATGACCAAGAAAAATCTGGATTAAGGGCGATCGCCTGCTGATAGGCAGTAACCGCTGGTGACCATTGCTGCTGGTGACTCAGGGCTTCCCCTAGTTGGTGATAGGCTGCTGCGTGTTTGGCATCGTGTTGAGTTGCTTTTTGATAGCAAAGAACAGCCTGCGACCACTTTTGCTGGTCTTGATAAAGATTACCTAAGCGAAAGTAGAGTTCAGCCTGTGGCTGCTGTTTTAAACCTTGCAGATAGCAGGCGATCGCCCGCTCTTTGTCGCCCAATTTAGTCAGTAATGTACCCAAAGCGAGATAGGCATCGATTAAGTCAGGCTGTTGTTTGAGCGCGCGATAATAACAGGTAATGGCTAAATCATGTTTTCCTTGATTGGCTAACGTTTTCCCTAGTGCTAAATATTCGCGATCGCTAATTCCCTTGGCTGCTAGCGCGATCGCCTGCAACCAGTATTGTGTCCCTTGCTCCTGCTCGCCAGAGCGTTCCAATGTTCGAGCTAACTCTAAATACGCCTTTGCCATTTTTGGCTCAAGCGCGATCGCCTGCTGATAGTGAGCGATTGCCTGCGACCAGTCTTGCTGCTGGGCAGCTAAACCAGCCAGCTCAAATTGGTTTTCGGCTGTGGTTGGAGCTGGCTGGTTACACTGGGGCAGCTTGGGTAGTTCCAAAGGTGATTTTGCAACCAGCGGCTTGTTGGCAGCATTAGTTAACTGTAAAATTTGACGACAGTATTTAGCGGCTTGGTGCCATAACTCTAAACGTTCGCAAAGTTTCACCATCTCTTGATAGGTTTCAACCCGCTGTGGTTTTAGTTTGGCAGCATTCAAATACTGTTCCAGAGCAGCCTCTAGATGTCCCTGTTGCTGCAAATTTTGCCCTTGCTGGAGATAGTTGTTTAAAATTTGCTCGGATTCAGGAATTACTTGCTCGACTGAACTTATTTTATTTTGCTGCTGTAGCTGGCATTTTATTAAGTGCCGATATATGGCGATAAAGTTAGGCTCGATCTTGAGTGCCTGCTGATAGTTGTCGATCGCTTGGGACCATTTTTGTTGTCGAGCATAGAGAGTTCCCAAGTTGGCATAGACTTCGGCAAAGTCAGGCTTAAAGGCGATCGCTTGTTGATAGTAACCAATCGCTTCTTTGATTCGATTTGTTTTTTGCAGCGCGTCACCCATCAATTTGTGAGCTGGGGCTAGCTGTTGATCTATGGCAAGTGCCTTAGCACAGGCTTGAATCGTTGCCTGCCACTGTTGCGACTGCCAATGTTTCTGTGCTTGTTCTAAACAAACTTGAGCCTCATCTACTTTGAGCATCTTTTCGGATTGTGTTGGGAGGAAAACAGTAAAAGATATATATGCAACTAACCGCAGAACTTAACACTCAAAATGAGTTATTGCCACTTTCATTAAGAAAGATGAAGAATTAAGCTGTGCAGAGGTGCGCAGGGGAATTATTAACCAAAAAATTCAATTCCCCCGTGTTCGCTATTTTAATTACAGACAAATAAGCTAAAAGCTAAAAGCTAAGAGCTAAGAGCTAAGAGCTAAGAGCTTCCTGAGCATACACCCGATCGTAGTAATTCTTATACTCCTCGCTGAGTAATGGTTGCCACCAGTCTTGATTTGCCAGATACCACTCAACGGTACGGCGCAAGCCCCCTTCTACAGTTTCTTGAGGACTCCAGCCCAACTCTCGCTTAATTTTACTGGCATCAATAGCATAACGGCGATCGTGACCTGCTCGATCTTTGACGAAGGTAATCAAGTTTCGCGAGGGACGAACAGGTATATTCGGTGCTAGCTCGTCCATCAGTTTACACAGCTGCTCTACCAGATCGATGTTTTTGACTTCGTTATTACCACCAACGTTGTAGGTTTCTCCAGGCTCACCGCGATGAATTACTACATCCAAAGCGCGACAGTGATCTTCGACATAAAGCCAATCTCGAATATTTTGCCCGTCACCGTATACAGGCAAAGGTTTACCCAAGAGAATGTTAATACACATTAAAGGAATTAACTTTTCGGGGAAGTGATAAGGCCCATAATTATTCGAGCAGTTAGTAATCATGGTAGGCATTCCGTAGGTATGGAAATAGGCTCTTGCTAGGTGATCGCTGCCTGCTTTCGATGCTGAATAAGGACTGTTAGGAGTATAAGGAGTAGTCTCGGTAAAGGCTGGATCGTCTCGATCTAGGCTGCCATAAACTTCATCGGTAGAAACGTGCAAAAAGCGGTCTGACTGAGGCCGATCACGTTGATTCCAGCGTTGGCGAAAGGCTTCTAAGAGAGTGAATGTTCCCACCACGTTAGTCTGCACAAAAGCTCCAGGGCCAATGATGGAACGATCTACATGAGATTCGGCAGCAAAATGAGCCACGGTGTCAATGTTTTCTGAATCTAAAACGCGATCGACTAAAGTGCGATCGCAAATATCTCCCTGAACAAACTGCAAATCGGAGTTACCCGTCAAACTGGCTAGATTCTGTTGATTCCCGGCATAGGTTAGGGCATCCAAAACCACCACGAGATTGCCTGGATAGCTATTGCACCAGTGATGGACAAAGTTTGAGCCGATAAACCCCGCTCCTCCCGTAACTAAGATGCGACGCGGTTTTCTATTACTATCTTGTGACATAAAATTTAAAATTTATCTACTACCTGTTACCCGTTACCTATCGCCTATTTCGTCTGTAGGAGTAAAGCAGTGTCTTACCCCTACGTTTGGTTACGTCAGTTCAATCTGCGAGTCGTCGCCGATCATGAACCGCAGTGCTTTCGGGCGTTGGGGTGCAACTTTCAGATGCGCTCTTTCGCCAATCAAGCTATCAACAATGCGAGAGCTTATTCCCTCTAAGGTTGCTCCTTTAAGAATCACGCTATGCTCGATATCAATGTCGATTAAGGTTGTATCGTCGGCGATACTGCTATAAGGACCGATAAAACAATTTTGGATCTTGCAGTTTTTACCGATGGTTACAGGGCCACGAATCATCGAGTTCGTAATCTGCGAGCCTTCCCCTACATGAACTCTACCGCTAATCTTACTTTGCTCATCTATAGTTCCCTCATGGGTAGATTCTAGACAGGTATCTAAAATAATCTGATTTGCTGCTAAAAGATCGTCTTTTTTCCCTGTATCTAACCACCACCCCTGTAGTCTAAAAGACGCTACACTTTGCTGCTGGTCAATCAGGTACTGGATCGCATCGGTAATTTCTAGTTCCCCTCTAGGAGATGGCTGGATATTAGCGATCGCCTGATGAATTGCTGGCGAAAATAAATAAACTCCCACCAAAGCTAAATTGGAAGGAGGATTTTGAGGCTTTTCAATGAGCTGCAACACCTTCCCTGTCTCGTCTACCCTGGCTACCCCAAAGGCGCTGGGATTTTCGACTTCGCAAAGGAGAGTTAAAGCATCTAAGTGTTTTGATTTGAACTTATCGATAAACAGGTCAAGCTCACTTTGCACCAGGTTGTCTCCCAGGTACATGACAAAAGGAGAATCCCCTAAAAATGGTTGTGCTACCTTGACCGCATGAGCCAGTCCCAAGGGTTCATCCTGTCGAATATAGGTAATTTTTGCCCCAAAGCGATCGCCATTACCCGTTTTTGACTGTACTTCTGTTCCTGTTTCGGGACTGATAATAATGCCGATTTCTGTAATACCCGCAGCCACAATGGATTCAATTCCATACCACAGGATCGGCTTGTTAGCTACAGGGACTAGCTGTTTTGCGCCTGTATAAGTTAGGGGACGCAATCTCGTACCTTTACCACCAGACAAAATAATTGCTTTCATTGTTATGTTGATTGGCTTGGTTGACATCAAACTTTATGGGTAGCGATTAGTTGTTTCGCTTCCTCCTCAATTGAAATGGAAGACCATTCGGTGAGCATTTTTCTTAAAGAGTCCCGCCAATAGGGGGGACAAATTCCTAATGCTGCGGTGATTTTGCCTTTGGACAAGACTGAATAGGCAGGACGTTGAGTAGGTGTCGGAAAGTCCTCGGTAGTGATGGGAAAAACTTGCTCGATCTTGAGCGGAAAGCCCAGTTGTTTGGCTTCAGCGAAAGTAGCCACCGCTAGGTCATACCAACTAGCAACACCACTATTGGTAAAGTGATAAGTACCGTTGATCCTAGAATCTCTCAAAGATCTTGACAGTAGCTGGGTAATTGCCTGGGCAATATCATAAGACCAAGTGGGACTACCAATCTGATCGGCGACTATGTTTAATTGCGATCTGGCTGCACCCAATTTCAGCATGGTTTTGACAAAGTTACCGTGTCCTCTTGCGCCATATACCCAGGCTGTGCGAAGAATAATATGGCGATCGCAATTTTCCTGGACACCTATTTCTCCCAGTAGTTTAGATTTACCGTATACCCCTAAAGGATCGGTTTGGTCTGTTTCTAAATAAGGAGTATGATTTTGACCATTAAACACATAGTCAGTTGAGATATGTAGTACCATCGCACCTAGATCTTGAGCGGCTTGGGCGATCGCTTGGGGCGCAGTAGCATTAATTGCCATTGCCTTGTCAGCCTCGTTTTCTGCCCGATCTACAGCGGTATAGGCAGCGGCATTAACAATTATATCTGGTTGAATCTCAGTAATTCGCCGTCGAATTTGCTCGGGTTGAGTCAGGTTTAGATCTCGACGATCAACCCCGATTACTTCTCCTAAGCTGGTTAAAGTGTGCTGTAATTCTTGTCCTACCTGTCCTGTGATTCCTGTAAGTAATATTCTATTCATACAAACACCTCAGCCTTTTCTAAAGGTACTCCAGCTTGATCTTTGGCGGATAACACTGGCTTGCCTGTTATTTTCCAGTCTATATTTAGTTGGGGATCGTTCCAGAGGATCGAACGTTCGTACTCTGGTGCGTAATAATCAGTTGTCTTGTATAAAAAGTCGGCAATGTCAGATAAAACGACAAAGCCATGAGCAAAACCAGGTGGTACCCAAAACTGTCGATGATTGGCTTCGCTTAAAAGGCAGCCTGTCCACTGTCCAAAAGTCGGCGAACTTTTGCGGATATCTAACGCTACATCATATACTTCCCCTGATACTACTCGAACTAGCTTTCCTTGAGTCTGTTTAATTTGATAATGCAAGCCTCGTAAAACATTTTTGGCAGAACGAGAATGATTGTCTTGGACAAACTTAGCCGTAATTCCCGCTTTCTCTTTAAAGGTTTTTTCATTAAAGCTTTCTAGAAAAAAGCCACGTTCATCACCAAATACTTTGGGTTGAATAATTAAAACATCGGGGATTGTTGTCGCAATAACATCCATGAAGCTTTTTTATAAGAGTTTTTACCAGCCTTCAGAGATAACTTTGCCGTAAATAAACGGATCATCTGCTGACAGCATCAAAATAACATAGCATTCAATAAAAAATATTCAGTAAAAACACCGATCATTCTCAGTATTTTTACTTTTCAAACTATCTATTTAAAATTGCTAATAGTTAATTGTCAATTTGAATTATTGATCTTTTAACTAAATTTCCTACTGGGCTTTAGCTATTTTTCAGGATAATAAATGATAGATTTACCTGCTAATAAGTGAAACAGCCAATTAAAACCCGAAATTTAACTCTCAATGATTTTGTTGCTTTCTCTTAGTTTAAAAGTCACGATTTTGTGAGGTTTGATTTCATTGATTGTTTCGGCTTCTGGTTTTTCTGTCTCTAGGCAGTTAATCGAGCTGTCTAACTCAAAATTTAAATCACTTTTAAGCTTTAAGATTGCAGCTTCTCCGTTGGCTTCATAGCAACGCATAATTAGTTTTTGGCTAGAAGATAGCTTCAATGCCATGAGAATTAAATTATCGGCCGATAAGTTTAATAGCTCACCTGTTGGTGATAATTGATTGAATCCTGGTTGATTTTGTTGATCGCGATCAAGCAAGACGCTTAGCAACGGTGTGTTTAGCTCATATCCTTTCTGCACCGTTTTTGCTTCTTTCCAGCTGTGTTGATGAGGATAAATAGCATAGGTAAAGCGATGGACTCCCTTATCACTTTGAGGATCTGGCCATTGGGATGAACGTAATAAAGTCAGGCGTAATCGCTCTGGTTTGGCATCGTAACCATACTTGCAATCATTCAGTAGACTAACGCCATATTTGCCATCGTTAGCGGTTAAATCTGCCCAATTTAACGCGGGGACTTCCCATTTGGCTCGTTCTGCTTCTGTTTTAGGCGCGGTAGTTCGTGCGATCGC
>JBHJNW010000166.1:0-22820 GCA_050330395.1 Pleurocapsa sp. | reverse complement strand
TCTCTTACTCTTGTTCATAGAGAAATCCAATCGTTCAATTGCCTACTCTCTCTGAGTTTTACATGATTTGGTTTTTCTCTTGACTTTTTTCTAATTTCCTTAACTTGTGACCAATGCTTTGGCACAGGGTAGTTATCCTCTTAAATTAGCGCGATCAATCAAAGTTCCTGAATCTTCAATCCTGCCTAAAATTGTACCTGTTGAAATTAATAAAACTCAACTGATCGAAACCTATAATGAATTAGTAGCTGTGTTATCTGGTTATGTTATTCCCCTCACTGTTACGCCAGACAGTTATCGAGATTCAAATCCAGATGAAATAATTTTAGAAACAACAGTTAAGGGAAACTATTGGGCTATTGCTACCTTAGAAAATAAACAGCATAAATATTGGCTTGTTCCTAATAACAATCTTAAATTTAACATCCATAAATTAAAAACAATTGAAAGTTTGTTTCAGTTGAAAGGCAATTATAATTCATCAACAAGTGAATTTATTTTACAAGAGCCAGCAATTCTTTCCTTATTACCCGATAATAAACAGTGGAAACTACTTCAGCCAGGAGTGCTATTGTTTGGTGAAAATTTGAAATCTGTGTCGCCACAATCAAAGCCATCACAAAATGTAGCTGATAATGAGCAATCTAAAATTAACCAACAGATTTTATCTAGTTTGACAGCATTCCAATCAAAAGTAGAACAACTAGATAATAAAATAACGCAGCTGGAACTTCAATCAGAAATATCTCAAAAATCTTATCAGAGAAAAGAACAAGATTGGTTATCTGAGAAGGAAGCTTTAAGTCAGCAAATAAAAGAGTTTGCTCAATTTAAGTCTCAATCATCTAGCCTTAAAGAAGTTGTTCATTCTTCTGAGCAATATAGCCAAGATAGACTAATATACAAACAAGCTTTAGAACAGCAATTTAAAAAAATAGTATCGCCAAAGAAAAACGATGCAAATAATTCTAATAACCAGAAAAATATTAATCTAACTGGCGATCGCGAGTATTCTGCCAAGATTAATACTCAGTTGAACAATAATAACAATCAAGATGACCAAAACGTAAAAATTGATTTAAAGAATAAAATATCTCAATTTAGACAAGACTACACTCAAGACAAAAAGCTAATTTTAGACAAAATAGTAGCTAAGGTGGCGATTACAGTAGAAACTCTCGAACAAATTACATTCAATAAACCTGATGTAATTACCTTAGAAAATACTCCTCATGGTAAATATTGGATTATTGATTATTTAGGTACTTACTTTTTAATACCAAGTGAAATAGACCAAATAACCAATGCTATAGAAACATCCTTGACTGTTGCCAAAATTTTATTTCAGCTAGCTGGATATTATCCAGAATACTCTAGCTATTATTTAATTAGACCAGCAATAGTAACTAAAGTGTCTACGAATCAGTGGAGATTAGAGGAAAAAGGTAAATTTAACTTTTCGTAAATTTATAATGTCAGACATTTTTCATATAGTTACAGCTGTTTTCAGTTGAATAGACTACGTTAATGATTGAATAGTTTTGAGCTAATAGCTATTAGCTTTTTTAGCCTTAGTCGTTATGTGTTCTACCCAATTGAAAAGCGCAGTAATTGTCAAACGCATCAAACTTTCAACGAAGATCCTAGTATCATCAGTAAATACCAGTAGATTTAAGCTAGTAAGTAACTGAAAATTGGGCAAACTTTATTTAGTGGCAACTCCCATCGGCAATTTAGAAGATATTACCCTGAGAGCGATTCGTATCTTGAAAGAAGTAGATCTGATTGCAGCAGAAGATACTCGCCGAACGGGTAAACTACTCAAGCATTTACAAATTAACACACCGCAAATTAGCTATCACGAACATAACCAAGACTTCCGCACTCAAGATCTGATCGCCCGTCTCCAAGAGACAGATATTGCTCTGGTAACAGATGCTGGTATGCCCAGTATTTCCGATCCAGGAGTTAAGTTAGTCCAAGCGGCGATCGCTCATAATATTACGGTAGTTCCTATCCCTGGAGCAACAGCGGTAATAAGTGCTTTAGCTGCATCAGGGATGCCCACCGAGAGATTTGTTTTTGAGGGATTTCTGCCACTGAAAGAAAGTGAACGTCAGGCGAGATTAGAATTACTATATAGTGAAACCAAGACAGTAATTTTATACGAAGCTCCCCATCGTATTCTGAAAACTTTGCAAGATTTAGCGGCTGTATTGAGTGCAGACAGAGAAATTGTCCTGGCGCGAGAGTTAACTAAAGTACACGAAGAATTTTGGCGCGGCAATATCGGTGGAGCGATCGCCATGTATAGCAACGAGCGGCAACCGAAAGGAGAATATACTTTAGTCTTAAAAGGCGCAGCAGAAACCAGCTTAATTACCTCCGAAGCAGAGCTAAAACGAGAATTCCAGCAACTATTGGAGCGGGGAATGACGCGATCGCAAGCTAGTCGCCATCTATCGAAGTTAACATCTCTGTCTCGACGCGAAATTTATCAATTAGATTTGAGTTAGTACTTTGGTTTTAATCAGTAATTAGGAAAAGTAATCAGAGATTGATTGCGCGATCGCTGTTGCACCGTTTTTATTTAAACGTTCTGTTTTACGGGGAACAACTAGATCCTGTCTTAAGAAATTCCAGTTGCCTTTAAAAAATTCTTCAGGAGAAATAATCTGATGTTGAGCATAATCTTGAATACCATTTAGTAATACTGCTGCTTCGGCAAAGTCTTCACGGGTTAAGGAAACAATCGGAACATCACAACACAAGGCTTCAGAAAAAGTACTGTATCCAGGTTTAGAAACTATTCGTCCACAAAGAGGCATAAAATCTAAAGGGCGTAGAGTATGGTCAGCAATTTTCAATAGATTGGGTAAATCTGGCGCAGCACGATCAAAAGTAATAAATTGCCAGTTAGAAAAATGCTGTAGGTTATGGTAGGGAATAGCCTGTAGTCCTAGTCCGCCAAAAGTAAGTAAAATAGTTTTTGCAGTTGGTGCAGTTAAGCTAAATTTTTGTCGTAATTCTTGGTTGCTATAGTTAGGCTTGTCGCCTGTCAGTCCGACATCGGTAATATGGGGAAAGGCTGACATTGGCTCGGCTAAAGGAAGTCGAAACAGGCGATCGCTTTGCTGATAATAATTTTCAAGCCAGTTGACTACGGGTTCAAAGCTTTTGTCCCAATGACGATAGATAAAGTCCCAACCAAAGTTGCTCATCATCCAACAAGGAATACCCGCCGCCTTGGCAATAGGAGCAGCCAACGCAGGAATATCGGCTAAAATCAAGCCAATATTGTGGTCGCTGATAAGTTTAGCCTCTTCGGCAATAATGCTATCTTGCTGAGCCATAATTTCCTGCATTTTGCTCAAAGTCGCTTGCTTATTCATGGTCAAGCTATCGCTTTGAATTACGCCGACATCAAAAACTCGCTGACGATAGCTAAAACCTTTTTTTACATAAGACTTGAGTAGCCATTCTGGAGCAACAGTTACAAAAGTCAGCGCAATATCAGGACGTAACTGCTGTAATTTGGCTGCTACCGTTGCTGCCCGTACAGCATGACCAAAGCCGTGACTAGTTACCGCAATATAGATGCTGAATTGAGTCATAAAGACACTTGATGATATTTATTCAAGGTCATTAAATCACATCTAGTTGAGAACTAGGGTTTTAAGCAAGCTAAATATGCTCGAGCAATTACAGTTAACTTAGTTTGCCGACTAAAATTGACGCTCAATCAGCAATCTGTTAATGTCCAACATAACGGCGCAAGAAACTTTCTAAAGATTCCAGCTTCAGATTGAAGGTAGATTCTAGACGAGCAATTTCATCTCTAGTACAGAAAAACTCATGAGCTAATAAAGTTCGCAGCGTACCCAAAGATTTATTTAACTGAGGATTAAACAGACCAATACCCATTCGTAAGCCATCAAACAGTTGTAGTGGCGGGTTAATTACGATTGGCTCTCGGTTGAATAGACGGGCGAAAATACGAGAAATATCTTCTCTTTTAATGATATCTGGGCCACCGACGGCAAATATTTGATTTTTGGCTGCTTCGATTTGAGTTGAAGCGATCGCCATTTTGGCTAGGTCGTCAGTACTAACAATTGACGAGCGATTTTGCTGTTCGCCAATCGAAAAGTAAATTCCTGTATCCCTAAATCTTTCTGCCAGAGGAATTAAATTATTGGCAAACCCCGAAGGACGGAGAATGGTATAGTTTAAGCCACTGTTAATCAAGTATTTTTCTACTTCCCGCTTAGCTTTGAAGGTGGCTGAGTCTTGATAGCCTCGCTCTGCGCCTAAGACGGAAATAAACACAAAATGCTCGACGTTATTGGCGATCGCCTGATCGATTAAATCTATATTAGCTCGATAATCTACAGCCTGAGCATCGTTGCCCCCGTGACTGCTAATAATATATTTAACTCCACGACAAGCTCTGACAATGTCTTTTTCTAACTTCAAATCGCCAATAAAGATTTCCGCCCCACGGTCTTCAAGTTCGCTAAAATTTGATGACAAACGAACAAAAGCCCTGACTGACTGCCCATCTTCTCTCAATTGTCTAATAATTCTGCGTCCCAGTGATCCAGTTGCGCCAGTGACTAAATACATTACTGCACCTATTTTCTATCTCGGTAATAAATTAATGAGCGGGGCAATCAAATTTTTTGATCTACTAAAATTTTAAGAAAAAACTAATCGCCCTGACAATCTGTAGATTGATAGAAAACAGTCTCAAAATAGACGCAAGAGTCAGCAAGAGTTTTACTTAGAACTAGTTGATTGCTCGACAATGAAAGATCAAATATTTTTAAACTGTTTCCCAACTACACTAACTAATAAATCTCTGGGGACTAATCGTGGTAGATTGACGATTAATTGGTTAGCAAAGCCTCCAGCCACTACAGTAGATTGCCCTTTATCTAGCGCCTGCAAGGCTTCTTGAACCACCTTCTCGGCAGAAGCCATCGTCATACCATTTAACCCTGTAGCTGAATCGGGAAAATCGGCACTCTCATAAAATTTCGATTCGGTTGGACCAGGACAAACGGCGAGGATTCTAACACCACGGTCTTTATTTTCTGCCCACAGTGCTTCGCTAAAGTTGAGGACAAAAGCTTTGGTAGCAGCATAAACTGACATATAGGGAATAGGTTGAAAACCCGCAATTGAAGAGAGGTTAATAATTGCGCCACTGCTTCTGTGCTGCATTAGGGGCAAAAATAACCCAGTAAGTTCAACTACTGTCGTAATGTTCAGCTGCACCATGGTCATCTGTTTGCTCAAAGGGCGATCGCTAAACGCGCCATAGTCGCCAAATCCTGCATTATTAATTAAAAGATCAATGGTTAAGCCTTTGGCTTGCACTGCATCAAATACTGCTTGTCCTGCTGTAGCTTCAGCTAAATCCCTAACGATCACCTCGGTTTTTACCTGATATGTACTGCTCAATTCTGTAGCCAGCTTTGTTAGTTTGTCCTGTGATCGCGCTACTAAAACCAGGTCAGTTTTTCTTGATGCCAATTCTCTGGCAAATGTCTCGCCAATTCCCGAAGATGCCCCAGTAATTAAAGCCGTTTTCATATCTCAAACTCAACTATTGCTTATGTTAAGAATTGTAACGCAACTTTGAACAGCAATCAGCAACCCAAAGTCTGATTTTTATCTCACAGCAATTAAAGATTAAACAATTACCGAGCGTCGCTCATTGGTAACTACTGACTGATTTAGTCTGGATACCAAAACATTCCTTTAATTCCTTCTGGGTCTAAAATAAAGCCCAATCTCTGGTAAAATTTCACCACTTGCGGATCGGCAAACAAAGTGATGTTGCTAATATCTGCACTGCGTAGTTGAGAGATAGCATATTTCATCATCGCTTTACCTAAACCCCGACTCTGAAACTTAGGGTCAACGACCACATCCCAAATAGTCGCGTTAAAAGCATGATCAGAAGTTGCTCTAGCAAAACCAATTAGACGACGCTTTTTACCTTGAACTTCCCACATCGAAACTACCAAAAAGCTATGCTCGATCGCCTTTTTCACTTTACGTAAGGGACGACGCGCCCAACCAACGCGATCGCAGAGTTCCTCTAGTTCATAAAAATCGATGTCTCGCTCAGTACTAAAGACGATTTGAGGTTGGTCAGCATCTTGATTATCTAAGTTGAATAATTCTCCACCAAATTCTGTAGTTTCCGAAGTAGTTACTGCGTCTGAATTGCTAAATAGTTTTTTCCAAAAGACCATGCCGATATGGCTTTACTGATTTATGGTTTTTAATACGATATGTTTGTTATATTAATCTATTTTCTGACGCAAAATCATTTTTAGGCACAAAAACTATTAAATAAAAGTCATTAATCTCGCGAATTAACTTGCTTAAAAACACAGTTATGGTTGAGATTTTTAAGTTACCCACGGCTAAGTAGCCGAATTACTTTAGCCTAAGACTTGCGCTGGCTTGGAGAAAATTGACACAATATTAAATTAAGAGTCTCTTGGGACTGTGATGATACGATAAGAAAATGCCATCGATAAACATACTGGAAACTCCTCATATCTATGAGCTAACCGCCCCTGTCGCCGATCCCAAACGACCAGTATTGGTATTTGTTCATGGTTGGCTTCTCAGCCGTCATTACTGGCAACCTTTAGTACAGCTTTTAGAATCTGAATATCAATGTTTAATTTATGATGCCAGAGGTTTTGGCGAGTCTCAAATTGTTTCATCTTCGAGTCAGGCAAGTTGCACAATAACTCCAGTTCAATCTTCAATCGCTTTTGATCCCGATGTCGATGTTTCAGCAATAGATCCGCAAAATGTTTTGAACAATTCACGCAATTATAGCCTCAATGCTTATGCTAATGATTTAGGGTGTTTACTGAGAAGCTTAGAAATTAATCACGCCTGGATAGTGGGACATTCTTTGGGTGGCAGCGTTGCTCTTTGGGCAGCAGATCTCTGTCCAGAAATAATTAAGGGTGTTATTTGCCTTAATGCTGGAGGCGGTATTTATCTCAAAGAAGAATTTGAACGCTTTCGGAATGTAGGTCAGCAGCTAGTCAAATTTCGGCCGCGCTGGTTGTCTTATATTCCTTTTTTAAGCGTGTTGTTTTCTAGAATGATGGTTGCCCGCCCCTTACCATTAAAATGGGGACGACAAAGAGTGCTTGATTTTATTCAAGCCGATGCTCAAGCAGCTTTAGGCGCATTGTTAGAATCGACCACTGAAGCCGAAGTACATTTATTACCCCAGTTAGTCTCGCGCCTACAACAACCTGTGTACTTTGTGGCAGGAGACAAGGACCAGGTGATGGAAATTAAATATGTCAATCATCTTGCCAGTTTCCATAGTTCATTTGCTTCAGAAGCAAGCAACGTATTTCAAATTAGCAACTGTGGTCATTTAGGCATGATCGAAGCACCCGACGAAGTCGCCTCGATCATTAGCCAAGTTTTAGATAATCATCGAGTTCAAGTATAGAACCCATTTGGGATCTCCGTAAGTGGTTATAATCAGAGTAAATGCGATATACGAGCAGTTTGACTGATAGAGAGTGGGAAATTATTGAACCTCTGTTACCCAAGAGAAAGAGGACAAAACCACCTACATGGAGTAAAAGAGAAATCTTGGATGGTATTGTGTATCAAAATAACTACTAGAATAAGCTCATTAAGAAAGTAGCTCTGATTTGACTTTCCCAAGGCTTTAATAATCAAGAATCTGGAGCGCGGTAATTCTTTCTTATTCCATTGGGCTAGGTTTAATATTTTGAGGTTGATAAATTGTTGTAGAGGCAGGTTTTGTGCTGCTGCCAAAGGGAGAATACGAGGCAATCATCACTAGGGGCAGAGTTAAAGTAACTACCGCAACTCCCGTTCCTAAGATTCCTGCCCACCTATGACCAGGAGGTTCTTCGACTTTTCCTGGGCGTTGGCTAACTTCCATATATAACTTGTGATCAATTCAGCTTGATCTTGATAAACAATTTGAAAAAGTAGAAATAAACAATATCATTAATATTATCTATTCTCTACAATAATCATTGTAACCGCAAATTTCAAATAAATTAGTATCTTCGATAACTTAGGTTATAGAATCTTAATCAAGATTTGTAGGAGATAAATTTAGTGGAAACACAGAAAGCAACCGTATTTAATCATCGTTCTGTGTTAAGTCGTGAATTAATTGCTGGATTAGATATATCGCCCGCAGGAATATATTTAGATGCTACCGCCGGAGGTGGCGGACATAGTGAATTAATTCTCGCTCAAGGAGAAAAACTGAAGCTAATCGCCATAGATCGAGATGAGACGGCGATCGCAGCAGTCAAGGCTAGATTAGCTGATTATTATCCCCAGCAATTAAGTTTTTGGCAGGGGAATTTTGCCGATTACGAACCAGATGGCTTATTATTTGAAGGAATTATCGCCGATCTTGGGGTAAGCTCACCTCAGTTAGATATTGCCGAAAGAGGCTTTAGTTTTCGCCATACCGCCCCCTTAGACATGCGCATGGATCGCTCTACAGGAATTACCGCAGCTGAGATTGTTAACCACTGGAAGGAAGTGTCTTTAGCCGATTTGATTTATGAATATGGAGAAGAAAGATTTGCGCGCCGTATTGCTAAAAAAATTGTGCAAAGTCGCCCATTTAAAACTACGACAGATTTAGCTGAAGCGATCGCCTCTACTGTTCCTGGCAAATATCGTCATGGGAGAATTCATCCTGCTACCCGAACTTTTCAAGCATTACGGATCGAAGTTAATCAAGAATTAAAATCTTTAGAAAAATTGATTGATCGCGCTCCTCATTGGCTTAAACCAGGGGGGAAAATTGGCATTATTAGTTTTCATAGCTTGGAAGATCGTATTGTCAAGCACCGTTTCCGTGACAACGAACTATTAGACATAATTACCAAAAAACCAATTACGGCTCAACCAGACGAACAACGAGCCAATCCGCGATCGCGATCGGCTAAATTAAGATTCGCTCAAAGAAAAGAAAAAGAATAAAAGTACAGCGTTTTTAGAGAAAGTTTAAATTTGCCAAAGTAGGGACGAACAACCGTTCGCCCGTACGACTTAATCTTTTAAATATCTTCTTCAGTAATCGTTTCAACACAAAGTGCATTCACCTCTGGTTTAGCAAGAGTGATAATTTTCTCTTTAAGCATAATTTGTACTGCACCCTGAGGCAAAGCTAAGTCGATCACTACGAAAGAAGTACCTGGTACTAATCCCTGAGAAATGAGTTTCCCAACGTAACCACCATAAACCCGACTGTATCCTGCAA
Organism: Pleurocapsa sp.; assembly: GCA_050330395.1. Classification (GTDB taxonomy): domain Bacteria; phylum Cyanobacteriota; class Cyanobacteriia; order Cyanobacteriales; family Xenococcaceae; genus Waterburya. The sequence goes on along the minus strand of JBHJNW010000166.1, from coordinate 13,504 downwards.
CAATAGCTACCGAACCTATTGGTAATTCTGAAATGCTAATCGCTATTCTCATAATTTTGTATCATCAACCAAAGTCACAATAATTTTCTGAGCAATCTCCGCGCCGATGCCGATTAATTGATTGTTAATGCTAATCACTACTGAGCCATTGCTAGTTTTGCTGACTAGCTGCACAACTTTTCCTAGTTTAAGTCGTAGATTTCTTAATTGACGAGCCAGGTTTCGGGGAACGCGAAGTTGATTGATGATGGAAAAGTTGCCAACATCGGTTTGATTCAAAAAGTTCAGATTAGAAGGGAGATCTAGCTCGTTGGTTGAATCGAGAGTGGATGTTGTTGAAGCGTTGCCAATAAAAATAAACTTAGGTAGCTGCTTGAGCTTTGATGGTGCCTGATGTTGGCGATCTGTAGCATGAGTCATAAACGAAATTTATTGATATTAATTACTATCTAGCTTTCCCTTACTATACATATATCGTGATTAATGCTTGTTGACAATCTTTTTTAAGTAGATTTAAGAATTTCTGAGCAATCATCTATTTCTATGGGCTTAATCATTACTTGAAGAAACGGATTGCAAAACAGCTAATGAAGTTTAACTTTTAATTATTGAGGTAGCTAATGACTCAATTCTCTGTCGATCCCGTTACGGTTCCACCGATGGATACCTATTATTAAACGCTCAGGTTCAACGGGTTGAGAAGCAATGCCCTGGTGTACCTATACTGATCCAGAGATTGCTCATGTTGGCATTACAGCGCAAGAGATCCAAAAGCGCTCTGATGAAGTTCGTACCTTCCATATATAGCGCTACGCGCAAGTCAGAAGTCAGAAGTCACATTGTCCTGCTTGACAGGAGAAGTCAGAAGTTTACAGGTAGCTGATTTCAAGTTTGCAGAATGTCCTAACTTTAATGCGTAGTGCTATATCATTGGATGACGTTGATCGGGCGATCGCCGATGGAGAAACTACGGGCTTTGTTAAAATTCAGGTGTTAAAAAACCGAGACCAAATTCTGGGCGCAACTCTTGTCGCCCGTCATGCTGGAGAAATGATCGGTGAAATCACGTTGGCAATGGAGCAGAATTTAGGGTTAGGTGCGATCGCCAGTGTAATTCATCCTTATCCCACCCAAGCGGAGGTGATTCGCAAAGCCGCAGATGAATATAGCCAGAGTCGCTTTACTCCGTTCATTAAAAAGCTGACTTCTACCTGGTTGCGATGGCAGCGTTAAATCAATTCAAAAATATGCTGATACTAAACGATCGCCAAATTATATTGATCGTTTAGCCTCATTTCTTATTTGAACCAAACGACCATCCTCCATGTAAACAATACGATCAGCAATATCTAAAATACGATTATCATGAGTAACTAAAAGAATCGTACAACCTTGTTCTTTGGCTAAATGTTGCATTAACTCCACTACATCTCGTCCAGATTTCTTATCTAGTGCAGCAGTGGGTTCATCTGCTAAAACTATTTTAGGATTACTAACTAAAGCACGAGCGAGCGCAACTCTTTGTTTTTGTCCACCTGATAGGCTTTCTGGATAATAATCAACGCGATCGCTTAAACCAATTTTTTCGAGAATAGCGATCGCTTTCGCATCTAAATCTTCATCTAATAATTCCTTATGCAATTCTAAAGACATACGCACATTTTCTTTGGCTGTTAGGAATGTCATTAAATTATGTGCCTGAAAAATATAACCAATTTGACGACGAAGTTTGGTTAATTGTCGTTTACTGGCGTGGCAGATTTCTTGTCCTAAAATGTTTAAACTCCCTTCCTGTGACGATCTCAATCCACCCATTAAAGTTAACAGAGTGGTTTTACCAGAACCAGATGGCCCTGTCATAATCACAATTTCTCCTCTCTTAATCTTTAAATCGATGCCGAATAAGACTTGTTTGCGAAGTGCGCCTTCACCAAAATAATGATTGAGATTGTCGATAGAAATAATCATCTTAATTTGTTGATTGTTGATTGAGCATTAAAAATTACTTTTGACTTTTGACTTTTGATTTAAAACACATCCGCTGGATCTGCCGATCGCAGTTTTTTCATCGCGATCGCACCTGAAACACTACACATGACTATAGTTAGAATCAAAACAGATATTGCTCTTTCTAATTTCATGGCGATTGGCAGCAAGGTAGCAGAATAGGCAAGTTGATACAGTCCAAAAGAGAGAAGCAATCCAGGTAAATAACCCAATAAAGCCAGAAGTAATGCTTCTTGTAGCAACACCCATAACAAATAGCGATCGCTGTAACCCATTGCTTTGAGGGTGGCGTATTGAGGAAGGTGTTGGGAAACGTCGGAGTAAAGAATTTGATAGACAATGACGATACCGACAATAAAACCTACGATTACACCTAATCCAAAAATAAAGCCGATACCAGTACCGTTTGCCCAATATTGTTGTTCAATTTCCGCAAATTCTTCGGGGGTTAAAACTTTGACATCATTGGGTAACATTGCTGCTAATTGCGATCGCGTCTGTTCGGAATCTACTCCAGGCTTTAAGTTAATTAATCCAACTTCAATATCATCGCTTTGACGTTGTGAGAAAATTTGTAAAAAGGTTGAGTCACTAGTAATAATATTGCCATCGGCAGCAAAAGACGAACCATTGGTAAATAAGCCTTTAACTGCGATCGCTTTACCATCAATTTCAGTTTCGACACTGCCTTTTTGTTGCAACCATTCTGAAATTGCACCATATTCAGGACGACTAGCGCGATCAAATAATACTTGATTTAATTGTTTTAAGCTATCTCGGTTTTGGTTAACTTCAGGGAATTTAAACGCAGTTGTCGCAGGATCGATACCCCATACTAAAATTGCACGTTCTTGTCGGGTTTTGGGATTGCGCCATTGTCCAGTAGAAATATATACAGGACTAACCGATTTAACTGCTTGATGTCCTAATGTTTGATACAGTCTGTCTCTAGAAAAATCTTTGACGGAAAATAAAGTTTGAAATTTGGGATTAATCAGAAGCAAATCCGCCTGTAAATTCAAATGCGGTTTGATTGCAGCATCATAAAGCGCACCTTGAAAACCCATCTGCACAAACATTAAAATATCTGCAAAAGCAATTCCCGCGATCGCAACTAATAGACGAGGTTTTTCTTTCATTACTTGTCGTAATGCTAACGGTGTTCTGCGAAATAGTTTAGAAAACATAAGACAATTCTCGTTTAATCAAAAAGTTTTCAAAGTAGTTATGTTTGGATTGTGGCGATGAAATATTTTGTGAACTAGTTTATAGACGATCAAACGTTCGTTATAAATAAATGCCAAAAAAATACGCTCATTCATTATTTTTTAGGGTGCAAGGCTTGCGCCCCTACCTGATTGTCAATTGCTGTCTGCACTTGTAAATTAGTCAAACCAGCAACACGTTTGCTATCTTCTCGATTGAGACGAATTTTTACCTCAACTACACGGCGATCGAGGTTTTCTCCTGGCTGGTTGCTAAAAACATTCTGTCTGCTAACTTGCAAGCCAACTTGATAGACTTTGCCTCGTACTATTCCCTCAAAAGCTTGACCAGTAATTTCTGCTGACTGTCCCAATTTGACTTTACCAATATCACTTTGATAAACTTCAGCTATGGCTATCATGGAATCTGTTTGTGCCAACTCGACGATACCCTCTTCACTAATCTTTTCCCCTGATCGCGTCTGAATTTTTAGAATTTGACTATCTATTGGCGCACGAACATAAGCTTGTGAGAGATCGGTTTTGGCTTTGTTTAAAGTTGCGATCGCGCTATCAACTTCGGTTTGGGCTGCGTTAACATCGACTGGACGAACTTCAGAAATTCGATCTAAATTAGCTTGAGCTTCTGCTAGCTGCGCATTAAGAGTACTATTCGTGCGATCTTGGGTTGCTTGGGCTTCGTTTAATTGTTCCTGTGCGGTTTCTAAAGCCAGACGTTTGCTATCTAGAGTCGAAATTGCGATCGCGCCCTCTTGGTATAATTTTTGGTGGCGATTGTATTCGCTGTGAGCATTATTTACTTGTGCTTGTAGACGAGCGATTGTGGCATCTTGAGTTTTAATTTCGCCAATTAATTCGGCTTCTAGGCGAGAAATCTGTTCTTTTTGGGCTTGAATTTCGCCCAATTTAGCACCAGCTTTAACTTGAGCGAGTTTAGCCTCCGTTACTCTCACTTGTTCTTGTGCTTGTTGGACTTCATCTTGCAAGCGATCTCTTGAATCGAGAATAGCAATCACTTGTCCTGCTTTGACGCGATCGCCTTCTTCGACTAATAATTCCATAAGGCGATCGCCATCTAATGCTAAAGGTGCAGATAATTTAATTACTTCAGCTTCTGGTTCAAGTCTTCCTAGTGCGGTTATTTTTGGCGCGATCGGTTTGGTTAGCACTGAATCAGAGGTGGGAGTTTGACTTACTTGTCCATACTGAGAAATACCATAGATCATAATTCCACCAGTAATGGCAGTAGCAGTAATTATCGAACCAATTAACCATTTATTTCTAGGTTTAACAAATAGCTTAAAAGTCATATTTCTTCCTCCTTAATATGGATAGAATTTTTCCTAAATTTCTCTACCAAAACATAAACTATTGGTAGCAATAACCAAGTCAACTCCCAAAGTGAACGATTAAACAAAGCTACCAAAATTGTTATTAATGCAATTGATGGTTCGATTAATGATTTGATTTTATTTTCGGTAATAGTTTTTATTTCTAAATTCGGTTCTACTAGACGATGTTTATGGGTTGCGTATGTCCAATTTACAAATGAAAATAAACCGATCAAGAAAATATTTAAACTGTATTCGATTTGAACCAATAAATTTTCTGGAAAATAAATAATTAGAGCATTTGAATAAGGGATAATGAAAAGACACATTAGATAGAGAATATATAGCCAAAGATGAACAGCATCTGTTTTCTTGTAGTAACTAAATTGCTGTGAATTATCTACCCAATAAAAGGCAATTAAAATAAATGTACTGACATACAAACCAAGAGGTTTAAGCTGGGTCATCAAAAAACTATTAATCTGGCGATCGCTCATTGATATAGCACTTTCAGGAAGATCAAATCCTAAAATTGTGAGTGCCATCGCTAGAGCAAAAATACTGTCAGATAATCTAATTAGATTATTGATTTTTTCTCTTTCATCTTGATTATTATTTATATTCATAAGCTAGTGTTTATTTTTTTCTAGGTAAGCAGTCAACATTTTGCCTAATAATGTGCATTGTTCGGTAATAGATACTCGATCGCATTTCCAAAGTCTTTCCAAAACCAAACCATCAAAAAATGTATAAATAAACAAAGCTAATACTGGATCTTCAACGCCTAAAAGCTGGTAAATTGCTGCTTGATAGCGATCATTAGCTCTTTCAATTGTTTCGCTAGGATAAGTTTCTTGGTCATCTTGATGCTTGTAAAAATCAATCATTAGATGAGTCCAATTAATAAAATACTCTTCATTTTGAATTAGGTATTCGCCTAATCCTGCCATTTTCTCTTGTATACTTTGTTTTTTATCTAAGATTGCCAATCCCATATTTACGTCACGTTCTGCCATTTGTTCTATTAACTGCTCGAACAACACTTTCTTATTAGGAAAATAGTGATATAAAGTTCCCGTAGAAACCCTTAATTCTTGAGCGATTTGACGCATAGTCACCGAACCGTAACCTTTCTCGGCAAAAAGGTCAAAACACTTACTCAGTAATTCTTTACGGTAGCGATCGTGGTCAACAATCTTTGGCATTCTTTTATTTATATCGAACGTTTGTTATTCAAATAATACTGGTTAGTTAAATACCTTGTCAAGTATTTATATCGAACAATTGTGATTAAATTTTGATTATCTATAGCTGATAATCAGGAATGCAGTTTTGCTCCATAAAAAAGCGATAGTCGGCACAGGCGCGATCGCTTTGTGCCTGAGACCAACCGCAGTATTGTTGCAAAGTTTCGGTGATTACGGGTAATAAATCCATACCATAATGACCATTCATTGCCAACGTGGTGCGACGGCGTAAAATATCTACCAAAGTATGAGCGGACTCGCTATCGACAGCATAAACAATCTGAGCTTTGATATCAGGCAATTCTGAGCTAAGAAGCTCGCCTAATTCCTGATTTTCTTTAGTCAAGGCTAAAACCTCTAACGCCTTTGCGCCATAAATTGAGAATAAGTGATCGATGGTATTAACTGATAGGGTTGGAGTATGATCATCAATTGCCTGTCGAATACGTCGATCGCTCGGCAGAATCCTGCCTGGCAGAGGTAGAGAATCGGTTTGACAGGGTTTTGGCGATCGCTTCATCCGTTTGAAGACTGCATCGACTATTTCTTCGCCGACGTTGCGATAGGTGGTTAGTTTGCCGCCAATTAAGGTCAATAAATTACTGACACCTTCCTGGCGATGGTCAAAAATAATGTGCTTGCGGGTAATGCTGCCTGGTTTTTTGCCCTCAGCGTTTGGTAAAGGTCGTACCCCAGAATAAGTAAACTTAATATCATCCCGCTTTAATTTAGCAGTCGGAATAATACTATTAGTTTCCCTCAATAAGTAATCAATTTCTGCATTGTCGGCTTTGAGATTATCCAGATCGTTGTTATAGGGTATATCTGTAGTCCCAATAAGATACATTCCTAACCAGGGAACGATAAAGAAGGGACGACCATCAGATTTAGCTTCAACATAAAGGGTTGACCCTGGTGCGCCAGGAAATTGACCGACGACAATATGGCTGCCTTTTGTCCCACCATTTTTCTTAGTATCGCCAATAGGAACTTTATGCCCTGCTTTGCTACCCAATTGACAAACTTTATCAATCCAGGGACCTGCGGTATTAATAATTACGGCATCAGCACTGCCTGAGATGGTGAAGCTGTCTCCAGTCAACTTATCTTTACAGATAACGTCGGTAATGCGGGAATCTTTAATCGGTAATTCAGTAACTTCAACGTAATTTAAAGCAATTGCTCCTGCATTCTGCGCCGAAATAATATTTTCTAGGCAAAGACGCTCGGCGAGGGTTACCTGTCCGTCATAATATTGTGAACCGCCGACTAAGTTTTCCCCATCAAGAGAGCGAAATAGCTGTTGAAACTTCGCTTTGGGCAACATCCGATGCACGGGTAAGGTTTTATCAAAGCTAAAAACATCATAGAGAATCATCCCCGCCCAAATCTTCCAATAAGGACGAGAGCGATCGCGATAGATCGGAATTGTCAGCTGAAGAGGATTAACCAGATGAGGCGCAGTGCGGAGTAATACCTCTCGCTCTTTTAAGGACTCCCTTACCAAAGGAAACTCAAAATATTCCAAATAGCGTAAACCGCCATGAATTAGTCGGGTAGACCAGCTTGAACTACCGCTAGCAAAATCGTTTTTCTCAACTAAAATTGTGTTTAAACCTCTTAAAGCAGCATCCCTAGCCACACCTGCCCCATTAATCCCCCCTCCAATAATAATTACGTCGTAATCAGTCCGTTGAATTTGAGCAAAATCTCGCATAATGCTGGTTATTTAAAATATTTTCAATCATCTATAACTTAACTAATGATTGAATTTTAATCATTAAAGAAAAAATAATCGATGATTTTTACTCCATATTGATTGGATCGACATCGATGGTCATGCTGACAGATTTAGGTAAATGCGATCGCCAGATATTTAAATCGGGCAAGTTAGCCTGGGCTGCTGCGGAGAACTTAAGTAAAATTTGCCACCGATAGCGACGGGCAACCCGCATAATATTGGCTGGTGCGGGACCTAATATTTCGTATTCGGCGCTTAAATTATCAATTAAGCGATCTGCTAACGTTTGGGCAGCTTGTTCTACCTCGCGCTGGTCGATACTACTCAGCTTGATTAAAATTAAATTTCCGTAGGGAGGATAATTTAATTCGGCTCTTTGGCTCAATTCGGTGGTGCTGAAATCTTCATAGTTGTGGGTTTTAACTGCCTGAATTACTGGATGTTCGGGGGAATAAGTTTGTAAAATTACTTTACCAGGAATATTGCCTCTACCTGCTCTACCCGCTACCTGAGTTAAGGTTTGAAAGGCTCTTTCGGCAGCTCGATAATCACTACGATGTAATAAGCCATCTGCTGCCACAATTCCGACTAAGGTAACTCCTGCAATATCTAATCCTTTGGTCAGCATCTGAGTTCCAATTAAAATGTCTGCTTCTTGCTGAATAAAGCGATCGATTAACTGACGATGAGCGTCCTTGTTGCGGGTAGTATCGCTATCAAACCGAATACATTTAAGCTCAGGAAATAACTTGGCTAGTTCTTGGGTAACTTTTTGCGTCCCACTGCCAAAAAACTTGAGATAGGGAGAACTGCATTCAGGGCAAATATCAGGCTGGATCCGAGTATAGTTGCAGTAGTGACAGCGCAATAACTTGGCTGCCCCTTCATGGGTATGGTGATAGGAAAGAGATACATCGCAATCTGGACATTCCATTACGTAACCGCAGCTGCGACAAGAGACAAAAGTACTATGTCCTCGCCTGGGAATAAATAAAATACCCTGTTGTCCTTGTGACTGCATATCAGCGATCGCCTGTTGCAGAGACAGGCTAAAGATCGAGCGGTTGCCTCGATTTAATTCCTGACGCAAATCGACTATGGTTACCTGGGGTAAAGGGCGATTACCGATTCTTTCAGGTAGAGATAGATAAAATGCTGTGTTTGTGAGGGCGCTTGTGTCGCCCGTCGACTCTCGATTTAATTCTCCCTCAACTCCTGCTAAGGGCGGACAGCCGTTCGCCCCTACTTTGGCAACCGCTATCAAACTTTCCAAAGATGGAGTAGCTGAACCTAAAACCAAAGGACAATTTTCTAACTCAGCACGCCACTGAGCGACCTTGCGGGCGTGATAAGTAGGTATCGGGCGGTCTTGTTTAAAACTAGAGTCGTGTTCTTCATCAAGGACAATTAAGCCTAAATTTGGTAACGGAGCAAAGATAGCCGAGCGCGTACCGATTACTACCTGGGGTTCTCCCTGTATCGTCTGTCGCCAAGTATCGTAACGTTCTCCAGCGGAAAGTTTGCTGTGATAGACACATACTTGTTCACCAAAACGAGCGCGAAAACGATCTGTTAACTGCGGGGTTAAGCCAATTTCAGGTACTAGAACTAGAGCTGATTTTCCCTGTTCTAAGATAGGCGCGATTGCCTGAAGATAGACTTCAGTTTTACCTGAACCTGTTACCCCATGCAAAAGGATCTGAGCATAGTTCTGTTGAGCGTTGATTACTGCTAAGGCATCGGCTTGCGCTGAATTTAGTTCTTTGGATTGGTCTGCTGCTTGAAGGACTCCTTGTTCTTGACGCAGAATCTCGCGTTCAGAACAGATAACATAGCCTTTAATTTCCAGTTTTTTAATCGTGGCTGAGGTAGTACGGCACAACTGGATCAATTTTTTCAACCACAGTTCCCCACCGCGATTTTTTAAAATCTGCAATATTTCTTGCTGTCTTGCGGTTAAATCGTCCAAAAAGCTATTCGTTGCCAGAGTAACGGCTATTTTTAATTTAGGTTTGGCTCGTTTGGGAGGTTCTAAGTAATTTTCGATCCAGCCTCGTTTACTAAGTTCTTTAATCCCACGATTTGCCCCTTTAAGCTGATTTTTGAGGTAATTTACGCTATAGTCGCCATCTTTCTGACTTTGTAACAGTTTCAGAACTCGCCCCGCAATAAGGCTACAAAAAGCTTCTGCGCCAGGCGGAACGGCGGAACTTAATCTGACTCTTCTTTGCGATCGCCCTAATAAACCAGGGGGGAGAGCTACCCGAATCGCACTGATTAAATCTGTACTGTAGTAGTTAGCTAATTTTTCTAGTAGTTGCCAATAGGTATCCTGAAAAAATCCCGACGTAATGACATCTTCGACAGAACGAATTTGTTTTGGCTCTAAATGTTCTGGGGGAGAGGCCAATAAGCGAATGGCAATCCCTCCTGTAAGCTGCATCCCAAATGGAACGCTGACTATATCACCCGAACGCACCATTAAGTCTGGGGGAAGGCTATAAGTGTATAAACCTTGTGTTCCTGGACAATCAACCAAAACTTCGACCCACTGTTGAGCATTGACCGAGTAATTATTTTGGGGTTCTGCTAGTATCAAACTTGTTTGAGTCATAGATTCATAGGTAGATTCACCTGAATTTGCTTCAGGTGCTGGTAAGAACATTGCCGTTGTCTTAACTGGCTGGGTTTCTCGATTAAACTGCACTCCTTTCTTCATGAGCGAAGGCATTTTTAAGCGATCGCCACCGTCGTTTGAACAAGGCATTTTCAACAGTTAACATTCACAGTTGATTAATTACTCGTCGACAAGAATATTATTTTACTTTACCGCGTCAGGCAGTCAGCACTAACCTTGACTATTGCCTGACCAACTGATAGCAAATTAAATACTAGTTTTGCGTAATCAACAACATTAATTGAATTTAGCTAAGATCAATTACGGCAAGGTAATCATCAAGTATGTAAGCTAATCTAATTAAAGTCATCGCTTCCTCACAAAAACTATTTCCAAGTAAAGAGAGCTACATTTTTTCCAGAAATTTTGTGAAAAGATATTAAGCTAATTACTTCAAAAAACTTCGTCATTTAGTTATTTAACTTTTCTTAACCAAATACGTTTTAAGAAACACCACAACCCAATTACTGTAAGCGATAAATAAAAAATATGTGTCTTAGCGTACTATAATTTTTTGAAAAATAATCTTAAGAAAAGATATGCTTTTAGCCGAAAAAATCAGAAACATGAGAATTTGATAATTAACTTAGAACGCAAAATAGATTTAGTCAAAAAAACAACTTGCATTGCTTATAGTTCTATTCAGGTCTTTTCGCGTAATTTTCAGACTTTTACTTAGTATAGGCAATACAAATATAAACTAGTTAGATTAGTCAAGACTAATTATAAATTCTTTTTCAAACATCGAAAAAATTGCTTTAGAAAATAAGGGCTAAGCCAATGACTACAGTGAAATTGACAGAAAACGATAATTACAGCATAGATATTGCAGTTAGTGAAGAACCTCAAATCATAACCGAAGCTTTGAACTTAGTTGAAGCAGAATACTCTGATCAAGATCATGCGGGCTTGGGAACTAATAGCCGACGGAAAGTTGCCTTAGAAGATAATATTGGCGCATTTTTCAAGGAAATGGCTCGTTATCCTTTGTTAACAGCAGAGGAGGAAATTGTTTTGGCTAATGATGTCAAGTTAATGCTGAGTATCGAAAAAACTCGACGTAAGCTAGCTGAAGAACTACAGCAAAAGCCGACCAAAGCTGAATTGGCAACAGCAATGGGGTTAGAATCAGCAAGACACTTAGAGCTGATGCTGTATCGGGGGAAAGTAGCCAAGCGCAAAATGATTCGCTCTAATTTGCGGCTAGTAGTATCCATTGCCAAACGCTATCTGAATCGTGGCGTTCCTTTCCTAGACTTAATTCAAGAGGGAGCGATCGGTTTAAATCGAGCTACAGAGAAGTTTGACCCCAATAAAGGCTATAAATTTTCTACCTATGCTTATTGGTGGATTCGTCAGGCAATTACCCGCACAATTGCTAATGATGCTCGTACAATCCGTTTGCCAATTCATATTGTTGAAAAACTTAATAAACTTAAAAAGGCTCAGCGTAACCTCAAGCAAAAGCTACAGCGCAATCCTAGCGAGACGGAATTAGCCCAAGAGTTAAAAATACCTGCATCTCAACTGCGGCAGCTATTAGAATTGCGTCGCCAGTCACTATCTTTGAATCATCGCGTCGGTAAAGCCGAAGATACAGAACTGGTCGATCTTTTAGAGGATAGCGATCTCCAGCTTCCTGAAGAGCGGATGAATGAAACCATGATGCGCCAGGAAATTACTGATGTTCTTGATGATGTTTTAACCCAGCGCGAGAAGGACGTAATTTGTTTACGTTACGGTTTATCTAGCAGCCAGCCCTACACTTTAGAAGAAGTGGGAGGCATGTTTAGCCTATCTCGCGAAAGAGTGCGCCAAATTCAAAGTAAGGCGATGCGTAAGCTGCGACGACCTCAAGTAGCACGCCGACTCAAAGGATGGCTAAATTAAAGCCGTTAATTATTCCTGCTGGCTCTTGTGTTCAGGTCAAGATTTAGCCTTTAATTAATAAATTAAAGGCTAAATCTCTGTTGAGGCAATTTTGATCTTTGTTTAAATTGTTGACTGGAAAGCGATCGCCAAATGAGATCTAATAACCTGGTTATATAACCCGCCTAGCTGCTAAAAATAGCATTAAAAACCAGGTTATGGTCCTGAAAAAACTGCATCTTCTATATCTTGACGACTGAGAGAATATTTGAAAGAGCGACGCAGATTTTGACTTTCTGGTTCAGTATCAAAATAACGCACGGTCAATTCTTCGGTATCAAGGCAAATTTCTGCTTTCCAAGTTGATTCATCTAGATACCAGCAGTGAAGATTATCTTGGTCTTGATCGCAGCCTTTACTGCGTAGCCAGTCTTCAATAGTCGGTAAAGTGTGATTGTATAGCGGGGTGTCTGCTTCTGGTAAACTCACTAAAATTTTTCTTAGACTATAAGGTAATAAAGGAAATCTTATCTTATTACATTCTGTTTAAGCTCGAAGATCATCAACGGTTTCTCTAGAAAACTAATAGCTATTAGCTCTAAAATACAGCTACTCTCAATAAAAATAAAATAAACCGATCAACGTATTTTTATGCCTAATCAAAAAATAGATACCAAAGCTTTCAAACGTTCTTTGCAGCAGTCGGAAAACTATCATCGTCGCAGTTTTGGACACGATGTACAAGTGCAGAGAACCATGAATTCTGAGTATCAAAGTGATTTAATTCAAACCATTCGCGATCGCAACTATCGCTATTCACAAGGAGATGTAACTATTCGTCTGGCGGAGTCTTTTGGCTTTTGTTGGGGGGTAGAAAGAGCCGTGGCGATGGCTTATGAAACCAGAGAGCATTTCCCGAACGAGAAAATTTGGATTACTAACGAAATTATTCATAATCCTTCAGTCAATCAGCGTTTGCGCGAGATGAACGTGGGCTTTATCGAACTGATTGATGGCGAAAAAGACTTTAGTGTCGTAGAAGGTGGTGATGTAATAATTTTGCCCGCTTTTGGGGCAAGTGTTCCAGAAATGCAGCTGCTTAATGAGCGAGGCTGTAAAATTGTCGATACTACCTGTCCTTGGGTGTCGAAAGTCTGGAATTCTGTTGAAAAGCACAAAAAACGTGACTATACTTCAATTATTCACGGCAAATATGCCCATGAAGAGACTGTAGCTACTAGTTCCTTTGCCGATCGCTATTTGGTAGTGTTAAATCTGACACAGGCAGAATATGTGACTAACTATATTCTTCATGGTGGGGACAAGGAAGAGTTTTTCGCTTTATTTAAACATGCTTACTCTCAAGGATTCGATCCCGATCGCGATTTAGAGAAAGTCGGCATTGC
>JBHJNW010000165.1:0-13806 GCA_050330395.1 Pleurocapsa sp. | reverse complement strand
AACTTTTGGTCAATCGTTGATTGCTCTTCTGGTGTCATGCTTTGTTTAGGAGAGTTTTTTCTTGATCTTATTCTACTCTAAGCATTTTTACTTACTGCAAAAGCGGGATGCTCCCCTTTTTTATCTGTTAGTTGTTAGCTTTTAAGTAGTTTTATGAAATCCGAAGTCAAAAGTTTCACCTCTGCCTAAAGTCATAGAATTAAAGTTTGCTATATCAATTGATTGCTTGCTCAGTAAAAAAGACGCTTAATAAAGCGTCTCTACAAATTGTTAACTTATTGATATTTATTTATTATTTATATTTAGCTATTTAGCCTTGACTATGCCAGTCAGGGATTTCTTTTTGACGCGATCGCGCCACAACCAAAGCATTATCGTTAACATCTTGAGTAACTACCGAACCAGCTGCTACAGTAACATTTTCACCCAAGGTAACAGGAGCAACCAAGACGCTATTAGAGCCTGTTTTAGTACCCTGCTTGATGGTTGTAGGGTGTTTCTGCTTCCCATCATAGTTAGCGGTAATTGTACCCGCGCCGATATTAACGCGATCGCCTAAAGTAGCATCTCCTAAATACGATAGGTGAGCCACATTAGTATTTGAACCTACCGTAGTTTTTTTGATTTCAACAAAGTTACCAACGCGACAGCTTTCACCTAATTTTACCTCACCACGCAAATGGGAATAAGGACCAACTCTAGTATCAGCAGCTATTTCTGAATCAGTAATGACTGAATATAGAACATTCACGTTTGAGCCAATCAGGCTATTATCAATCAGACTACCAGGGCCAATTCGGCTGCCTGTGGCTATTATGGTCTTGCCTCGCAGATGAGTCTGAGGCTCTAAAATTACATCTGGTTCTAGTTGAACGCTCTCATCAATAGTAATGCTGCTAGGGTCAATCATGGTTACCCCTGCTTTCATCCAGTCGTCTTTAATTCTGGCCTGCAAAATATCATAGGCTTCCGATAGCTGTCGGCGATCGTTAATACCGTTAGTTTCACGATAATCTTCGGCATCAAAAGCCATTACTGGATTTAAATAGTCAACGACTTCGGTTAGATAATATTCTTGCTGATCGTTATTGGTCGATAGTTTGGGTAATGATTCGGCTAATTTTGGCCAGTTAAAGCAATAAATTCCTGCATTTACCCGTCGATTTTGCTTTTGGGCTAGATTACAATCGCGATCTTCAATTATGTGGCTGACTAAATTGTCTCCGTTACAGAAAACCCTGCCATACCCTACAGGATTAGGCAAGTTAGCAGTTAGAAGAGTTGCTGCATTTTGCTTGGTCTGATGGGTTGAGACTAGCTTTTGCAAAGTTTCTGGACGCAGTAAAGGTGCATCGCCATTTAAGACCAGCAGATCTCCCTGATATCCCTTTAAACTAGACATTACCTGCTGTACGGCATGACCAGTACCCAGCTGTTGAGTTTGTTCGACAAATTCTATCCCCTGACGGTGACTCAACGCCTGTTTGACCTGATCCCCCTGGTAGCCGATAATCACAATTTGTCGATCAAGATCGAGTAAACTACAACTATCAAGTACTCTTTCTACCAGCGAGCGCCCTGCTAATGTATGCAACACCTTGGGTAAATCGGACTTCATGCGAGTGCCACGTCCTGCTGCTAAGATTGCTACCGCTACCATGCTTTTTTGAGATTAATTACTATTTATTAAATCCGATTGGAGTATAGCTTTTATGGGTGCGATCGTGCAAAAAAAATGAGTGTGTAAGTGGAATTCTCGGATATAGTCATTCTAATTAATTTCCGTAGGTTGGGAGAAATCGGCAAAACGATGAGCCATACTAAATCCTGTTTGGATAGAACACTTTCAGGTTAGGTAAGTCAGAAGTCAGAAGTCAGGACAGTTATAGCTACTTTAAGTAAAGAGTACTTTATCAATCGGATTTAGTATCATGAATGATGAGAACTAGTACTAATCTACCTGTGTTTTCTATTTAGAATGACTATAAAATATTCAAACAAAACTTTTTGGCAAAACAAAAAACGCCTTCCAAGACAGATGTAGAACAAATCTAGCCAATTCTTAAAAAGCGTTTAATTTTTGATTTAGCTGTCTGATTTAGAAACGGTTGTTTCTACCACCACTAAATGAACTTCTAGTTTCACGGGGTCTAGCTTTGTTGACTCGCAGCTGACGATCCATCCATTCTGCACCGTCTAAAGCTTCAATAGCTTTGTCTTCGTTGGCTTCTGATTCCATTTCGACAAAAGCAAATCCTCTGACACGACCTGTTTCGCGATCAGTAGGAATATGAACTCGCTTAACAGTTCCATACTCGGTAAAAACTTCGTTTAAGTCTTCTTGATTGACTTCGTAAGATAGGTTGCCTACATAAATTGACATAATTTGTTTGTCTTCTCAATGAGTGTTGTGTTTAGAGAGACCGGATTATTAGAAAAGAAATATCTCAATACTCTACGGAAAAACCTTCGATACTGAATAAAAACTTAATCGCTAATCTGTTGATTCTCAGCTCTTATATTAGCATCGTTGTTCAAAATTGGGGTATCAATACTTTGCGAGGCAGTCACATTTTGAACAGACTGATTTATTTTTTGACCTACATCGATAAAAGGGATGAAGTCACCCTCGCTTAATTAAAACTAAATACTAAATCGTACTCACAAATTGCTAACCTAGCTGTAGCAAGACTTTGGTTTTGATTGCCTTCTTCCTGCCGTCAGATATTATTAGGTCATATTGAGAATTTTTTGTTGAAGAGCAACTCAAATTTAGACTGTTAATAAGATTTACAATGTGTTTGTAAAGAAAATAGTATTTTTATTGAGTAATATTATTTTTACGAGCAACTCAAACCTTGAGCGAGATATTCAAAGGTTTGAACTACTATTAGAATCATCAGGTTCCTGTTATCTAGCTTACAGTAATAGCTGATACTTTTAACTAAGTAATTGCTGGCGTGATTATTATTAAGCTAGACAAGACAGCTGAGCAAAAGTAATTAGGTGGGAATGGATTCTTGTTCTTGGGTCGTCCTAGAAGATTCGATTTTTTCGTTTTTCAGTCGGTCGCAAACTAGAGTAAGCATACAACTCTAGGGTATTATTTGCTGGAAGTAACTATAAGCGATCGCTAATAATCATTTATCTTGCCAAGGGGATTTTATTAATATTTATGATTAATTAGATCCAATCCTCATCATCATTGTCAATATCAATATTACTTTGAGCCGATGATCCCTGCCCATAGATAAACGAAGTTTTCGGTTCGGCAGATTCTAGATCTTGGGCATTATCTAATTCTTCTTCTAGCTCTTCGTCTTCAAAATCATTAGACTGTTCAGGGTAATCATTTGTTTCTTGGTCAACAGGTTCTGGTTCTGGCAAAATTTCGTCTGGTTTTTTGCCGTTTATTTGCGTGACAACTAAGTCATCAATATAGGTTAAAAAAATATTTCCTTGCACATCGCAAACAGTTGCTGAAGCTGAAACTTCTGACTTTTGTTGATTAAAAAGTTCATTAATAAAGCGCGATGGATTAGCTTTACCTACTTCACCATTAATGGCTAGTAAAATATATTGATTTCCCGTTCTTCTGTGCTTAACAATTGTAGTCATTTTCTCCACACCAGTTATTAGTAAAACAGTGATTAAAATTGTGATCAACTATTAGCTATTGAAAGATAAACGCCTATAGGCGACACGCGATCGCTTGTCAAATTGGATAATCAACCGCTTATTGAACTGTTGCTCCATGACTACGAGTATCAGTAGTATCATCAGTAACCGTTACTTTAGCCTCAACCTGAGAAATTTGACCTCTGTTGTTAGCGTAGGGAATGGGGTTATTAGCAATTAGAGCCTCCAGATCAGCTTCTAAGATGCCACGGGGTTGTTCGCCAATGGCTTCAGCGATCGCTTGCCCCTGTTCGTTCATAAATAGAAAATGAGGAATACCATCAACTCGATAGCGTAGCATTTCAGGTAGCCATTTGGTGTTGTCTACGTTGAGCATCACAAAATTAAGGCGATCGCCATATTCGGCTTTAATTTGCGCCAGATCTCCTGCCATTGCCTGACAACTAGTACACCAATCGGCGTAAAATTCAGTTAAGGTAGGCTTCCCGTTATTCAAAGCAACTGACAAAGCAGTAGCTTTTTTAACCTGAGATGCTAAAGATGAGTCACTAGCCTTAGTTTGTAAACCCAAAAACAAAGCAACGCTTAAAATAATGGCTGCGATCGCCATTATAATGTTTCTAACAGAATTATTAACTGATGGTTCTAGCTGTTTCTCGCTCATGAGTACTCATTAGTAAATTTATAAATAGATATATTGATTCACTCGCGCTTCTTATTCTATCTATAATCAATTACTATCTATGAAAAAACGAGTAACGATCACTGTTCCTAGGACGGCAATTCAAATTCCCCTTACTTATCGTTTAGCCAAAGACTTTAATATTGCTGCAAATATAATTCGCGCTCAAGTGGCTCCTAATCAGATTGGCAAATTGGTAGTAGAGTTACAGGGAGACATCGATCAGATTGATGCGGCGATTGAATGGATGAGAATGGGCGATCTTCAGGTTGTTTCTGCCAGTGGCGAGATTGCCATTAATGAAGCTAGTTGTGTCGATTGTGGTTTGTGTACAGGGGTATGTCCAACTCAGGCTTTAGTCTTAAACCCAGAAACCTTTAGGTTAGATTTTCGGCGATCGCGCTGTATTGTTTGTGAACAGTGTATTCCCACCTGTCCTGTGGCTGCTATTTCTACCAATCTTTGATATTTATTATGGGCAAGCAAGGCAGTGCCTTGCCTCTGCTGGCTATCTGCGTTATCTCTGGTAGCTGAGGCGATAAATCCGATTATTACCATCTTCGGCTAGCAGCAAACTACCATCTGGCATGACTTGTAAACCCACGGGACGAGCAAAAGTATCTGGGCCATCTGGATTGGTCAAAAAGCCCGTTAAAAAATCTTCATAATATCCCAGAGGTTGGTGATCTTTGCCAAAGGGAACAAAAACAATCTTATATCCCGTCCCGCGATCGCGATTCCATGAACCACGGAAGGCGACAAATGCCCCGTTATGATACTTTTGCGGGAATTGCTGCTGATCGTAAAACTGCACGCCTAAAGCAGCCGAATGAGCCTGGAACAAGACATCTGGGGTAATAGTTTTAGCTGCTAGATCAGGATTTTCGCTTTTGTCTCCCTGCATACGGCGCGGATCGAGACGATCTGGCGAGAGATAAGCATAAGGCCAACCATAAAAACCACCCTGTTTTACTTGAGTAAAGTAATCTGGTACGAGATCATCTCCTAATAAATCTCGTTCATTGACGGTAGCAAAAAGTTTTCCGGTGACGGGATGGAAATCTAAACCGACAGGGTTACGCAAACCATAAGCGTAGGTAGAACGTGCCGAACCATCTAGATTCATTACCTGAACTGAAGCGCGGGGTAGTTCTTCTGGTTCAACATTAGACCGAGAACCTACAGAAACATAAAGCTGATTACCGTCAGGCGAGGTAACCACGTTACGTGTCCAGTGCTGGTTATATCCCCCTGGAGTTAGTTGGGTAATTACTGTTCCTGTTCCGTTTAGCTTTAGCTGTCCTGGCTGATATTCAAACCGTAAAACTTCTCCTGTGTTGGCAACATAAAAAGAATTCCCAGCAAAAGTTACTCCTAAAGGCTGATCTAAACCGTTATTGCGATCGCCAAATGTCTGTTGAATTTCCGCCACCCCATCTCGATCTTTGTCTTGTAATAAGACAATTTTGTTTTCTCGAGACTGCACCGCTAATACATCTCCGTCTGGAGTCACCGTCATCCAGCGCACGCTTGGTAAATTATCAGCAAATACATTGACTCTAAATCCTGGAGGAACTTGCAATACAGGATTATCAGGTATCGGAATGACGTTGGGAGAATTATTAGCGGACTCGGTGGCATATGGTTCGGGTAAATCTGCTAAGGTAATTTCAATTGGGCTGGGAGTTAAAGGCTGAGTCGCAATATTCGTCTGCGATGTTTGGGTAAGAGAATCGGCAACTGAGGTAGGAGGAATGGAATTACAGCCTGTGATAACGGCAGCCAATCCTAAAGCAATAGTTATTTTTATCGGCTTGCTCAACATTTAAAAATTCAGCCTAAAGGCGAAACAAAATCAGGTCAGTTAAAGGTCTTTGATACGTTATAATTCAATACTGTTTGTCAAGTTGTCAAAATTATCAACCGCATTTTCCTTCAATCACTCAATGCGGAAGTGTAATTGGCAATAGATAGCTAAATTAATTCTATCCTCATAAATTTTAGTAGTAATGGCAGAAGATAACTCCCGAAATAAATCTCAAGGTGGTTCAAACCTAGAAGAAATTCGCGCCACCAGAATTGAAAAGGTAGCCCAAATCAAGGAGTTGGGATTAAATCCTTATGCTTATAAATGGGAATCAAGCCATCATGCTGCTGAGTTACAGAATAAATATGTTGATTTAGCTGCTGGAGAAGAGGTTGAAGATCTAGTAGCGATCGCCGGTAGAATTATTGCTCGTCGTGTCTTTGGTAAATTAGCGTTCTTTGAATTACAAGATGAAACAGGAAAAATTCAGCTTTATTTAGAAAAGAAAAAAATTAATAGCACCATGTCTGATTTGGCAGGGGCATTTAATCACCTAAAAAAGCTATCTGATACAGGAGATATTTTAGGGGTCAAAGGTACGGTTAAAAGAACCGAAAAAGGAGAACTTTCGGTTTATGTCAGTGAATTTCAAATCCTGACTAAATCTTTGTTGCCCCTGCCTGATAAATGGCATGGTTTAACTGATACCGAAAAACGTTATCGCCAGCGTTACGTAGATTTAATTGTTAACCCTCAGGTAAGACAAACTTTCCGCGTTCGAGCCAAGATCACGGCTGCGATCCGTCGTTACCTAGAAACCAGAGACTTTTTAGAAATTGAAACTCCAGTATTACAAAGCGAAGCTGGGGGTGCAGAAGCTCGTCCTTTTATTACCTATCACAATACTTTGGAGATGGATCTCTATCTCCGCATTGCTACTGAGTTACACCTCAAAAGGTTAATCGTTGGCGGGTTTGAGCGTGTATTTGAAATGGGGAGAGTTTTCCGTAACGAGGGTGTGTCTACCCGTCATAATCCTGAATTTACGATGATTGAGGTATATCAAGCCTACGCTGATTATTACGACATGATGAGCTTAACGGAAAACATGATTAGCGATGTGGCGCAAGAAGTTTTGGGTACAAATAAAGTTACTTATCAGGGGGAAGAAGTAGATCTGACTCTTCCTTGGCGCAGAGTAACTATGCAAGAAGTTGTTCACGATGCTACGGGAGTAGATTTTGCTCAGTTCGATGACTTCGACTCGGCGAAAAGCGCGGCAAAAGATGCAGGAATTGAAATACCCGCAGACTGTCAAACTATTGGTAAATTGCTTAACGAGGCTTTTGAACAGAAAGTAGAAACCACGCTGATTCAGCCTACTTTTGTGATTGACTACCCCGTAGAAATATCTCCCCTGGCTAAACCTCATCGAGATAAACCAGGATTAGTGGAAAGATTTGAGCTGTTTATGGTGGGCAGAGAAACCGCCAACAGCTTTTCGGAATTAACCGATCCTTTAGATCAACGTGCAAGATTGGAAGCCCAAGCCGCAAAGAAAGCCGCAGGAGACTTAGAAGCGCAAGATATTGATGAGGACTTTTTGGCAGCCTTAGAATATGGGATGCCACCTACAGGTGGTTTGGGTATTGGCATTGATCGCTTAGTGATGCTATTGACTGACTCTCCCAGCATCCGTGACGTGATTGCCTTCCCTTTACTCAAAAATCAAAGTGCTGCCGTTAAATCCTTTGACTACGATGATGAACAGAAAATTCTCCTAGTTGTTTTTACTAACGGTAGCGTTTATAAATACTCAGATGTTCCCGCATCGATTTATCAAGAGTTAAAAGAAACTAGTTCTGTTGGTCAATACTTTAATTCTCATATCAAAGATAAGTTTGGCTTTGATCGCCAAGTTTGATTAATATCAAAAGTCAAAGTCAAAAGTCACATTGTCCTAAAGCTACATTTTCGGATATCCTGCGACAAGAGTAAAAGCCAAAAGGTTATACCTACCATATGCGTTAGTGCTATAATCGGCTGGTTTTGTTTGATGCTTACTATAGAGAGGGTTTGACAGTTACAGGATAACCGAGTTTGGCGACTACATTGACTACATTATTTATATTAAATCTGCCTACCGCAAGTATTCTTTCGTTGAGATAGCTATAATTTTTCTGAACTTGTGACTTGTGACTTGCGCTATACATAATCAGGAAAAACTTGCTGCAAGCTATCAATTTGAGGGACGGATCTCAGAGCGTATAACTTAATTACCTCTTCGATAATTTGCTGTTTTTTATGTATGCTAATTGTTTTTAAATTTTACGGCAAAAAAATGGGGATCGAGGCTTATTGACTCTTAGTGATTAGCTATTTATCTGAAATAATTAGAAAATATATCTTAGGAAGTATTAAAAATGAGCAGTAAATATGTTTTATTAAAGATAATCATTAGTAGATAAATAGTTGGTGTAGCTATGGTAGCAGTTAAGCCTAAAAACAACGAGATCAATAGCACAGACGCTTCGGCTAAATCTCAATCGGGACAGCTAATAATCATTGGGGGGGCGGAAGATAAGGAAGCAGGTACAAGTGCAGGGGCAGCTATGATGCCTGATATGATGATTGTCGAAGGAGAAGGGGAAACTAATCCTCGTCTTGATACTGTCACTTTAGAGCCAGGCATGGGTTTCTTGCCTCAAGTAGCGATCGATCAGCATTTTTCCCAAAGAGGTAGATTGGGCAGATTTGTTTCTGCTTTGATTCAACAACCCGCGGTACTAGGTTTTGGGATTGATGAAGATACGGCGATCGCTGTTAATGGAGATGAAATTGAAGTTATCGGTAATGGTGCAGTAACTATTATTGATGTTGCTCATCTGAGTCACACTAATCTAAATGAATCCCTACATGATGAAGCTCTAGCGATTTGCGGGGCAAAATTACACATATTACCTCACGGTTATCGCTTTAATCTTAAACAACGAGATTGTCTTTGTTAAGCAACAAAATTTTTTCAACCTTAATTCATTCGCACATTCGATAAAGTAATTGAGCTAATTTTAGATTGGGCTGAAGCGATTTTTTAGCATTGCGATCAGGGTTTGAGCTTTATTTTAAGGTCAAATTTACTTGGCTATTTTGCTAGGGTTTGCGAATATGAAAAGCTTTTCGGTTAAGACTACAATAAACTTCTTGAATAAATCTTTCAAGACATAAGGGTTGGCAATTATCTGTCGAATAACTTGCCAAAATTTTTTTTCTTTAACAGTTTCTAGCAGACGATGGTACGTCAGTCTCTTCTGGAAGATAATTAGATTTTGCCATAAAGCTTGCAGTAATTTTGAGTCAGCTTGTGAATGCAATTCTCGGTGGATAAAGCTTTGTGTTATTTTACAAGACTGAGTTAGGAATTCTGTCGGTTTTCTAGTCGAAAGAGAGGAAGCCCTGGTTCGATAATAATAATAAGACTGACTAATCAGGTAAAAACGTGCTTTTTGTCTGAGAGATTCTAAATAAAGCGCAAAATCTTCACCCACGTTAATCTTTTCGTCGTACCGAATATTGTTTTTGAGTAAAAATTCGCGTCTGATGATTGGCTTAGTATAGCCTAAACTCCAATTTCGTTTGGCATTTATCGGCGGTAGGCGATCGCTGGTAACAAATTTGACAGCATCAATGAATGCGTTAGGACACATTAGATCTTGGGGACTCTCTGAAAGCAAAGTACTCCAGGGTTCCTGTTCACCATCTCTAATTAATAAGAGATCGTCGGCAACTAAGTCTGCATTGTGTTTTTCGGCTATCTCAAGCAGTTTCTCTATTCGCTTTGGTGCATACCAGTCGTCAGAGTCTAGAAGTGCAATCCATTTGCCCTTTGCTTGCTCAATACCACGGTTGCGCCCATAGCTGACACCTCTGTTACGATTATTTCTGATTATTGTTAATCTTTTGTCTGGGAAAATAGTAGCGATCTTGACAGTATAGTCAGTAGAAGCATCATCCACTAGAATTACTTCCAAATTGCCATAAGTTTGGTCAAAAACGGATTTGAGAGCTGTTGAAATGTATTTTTGACTATTGTAAGTAGGAATGATAACGGATACTGCTGGATTCATGAATCTATTTCCTTCGCCGTATATTAGATTACATTATGCTGGAGACTTGAAGAATCTGGCAATAACCTTGATTCAGCACTGCACTATTGTATATGACTAATTGCACTTAATCATAATTTGGCAGACATCAGCCAAATTGCCTCAAAGCGATCGCTTTATGCTTTTAGACAACGAAAATCTTTTTTAGGGCGAAATACAGCAAGTTATTTCAAGTGTTTATTCATGCTTGAATCAAGCATGACAAAAAAAGTAAAAATTTACCTGCACTTTAAAGATTGAACTATAGTTTAGGGAAATTATCAAGGATTACTTAGCTGGCGCGAACTGCCAAATACACCCATACTTTCAATAGATTAGTAACTAAAAATTAATCGTATTTAAGTTCATTTTCTCTTTAGATGAGCAATTGCCTCTTCTAAAATCATGCCTGCCTCATCTCCACTACTATCGACTGTAATCAAAGAGCGTCTGATCTTTGCGGTAATAACTATTAGCTTTTTAGTAATAATCTGAATTAATTTAGTATCTTTTTTAGTTTGCGCCGAGCTGTTTTGATTAATTTGATTAATTTCGCGCTCTAGCAATTTATTTAGGTTGCTAATCTCGACTAAAATGTTGCTAGTATACTGAATAGGTTGTTTAATCTGCTGAATTTTCGATTTTGCTGTGACTATCTTGTTTTTAATCTGATCTAGCTGACTTAATCCAGACGCTATTGTCTGAAATTGCTCTTTTACTCTGGCTTTTGATAGAGATAAGCCTGTATGGAAAGCAATTTGCTTAAACTGTTCAATTTCTTCAGGTTGCCAGTCTTTGAAACTAAAGCACTGATGAGCTACTAGTAACCCGTAGATTACGCCATTATCCCAATTAATCGGAGCAACTAAATTAGATCTGACGCCGATTTTTACCAGGTTTTCAACATAGCAATCACTCATACCTGCTTCGTAAATGTTAGGAAATGCGCTAATTCTACCCTGCTGATATTTATCAATGTAGCGAAATTCAAAACAAGGATCTCTAATGACGCTACCTAAAATTGGAGCTAAAGCCGATACGGTAGCCTCAGAGACAATTTTTCCCATACTTTGGTTTTGCAAACAATAGATCACAACGCGATCGCAGTTTAAGATTTCTTTGGCTCGATCTACCCCCTGCTGCAATACTCCTAAACTTGTCGTGGCGCGATGAATTTTTTGCACAGCAGCCGTAATTATTTTCTGAGTTTGCTGAATATTCTCCAGCCGAGATTCTAAATCGAGGCGAGTTTGTTGCTGAGATAGCTGTGCCACGAGCCAATTTGCTACCTGGAGTGCAAATTCTATTTCTGCTTGTTGCCACAAACGTTTTCTGGAACATTGGTGCATTACCAATAAACCATACAGAGATTTATCTTGGCGAATTATTGGTACGACTAGATTAGATTTAACATCTATCTTTTCCAAATTTTCAAGATGACAAGGATTAATTCCCGATTTATAAATATCGCTGATCGCTCGAACTCTTCCCTTGCGATATTTTTCAATATATCCTGTCTCGAAGCAAGGATCTTTAATTGTTGTCCCCAAAGTTTCAGCATAACCAGGGGTTAAGGCTTCAGCGACAATTTTACAATATGAATCTGACTGCAAACTATAAACTACCGCGCGATCGCATTTTAAAACTTGATAGACGATCTCAACTCCAGCCTGTAGCGTGTCTCCTTCTGATTTAAGAGTGCGGAGTTGTTTGAAAATTTCCGTGAAGGCACTGTCGATTTGCAAGTTGTTAGTCGGAATTTCCGACAATGACAATGATGGTTGAATAGTCATAAAATTGTCAGTATTTGTATTTAGGTATTTTGATTAAGTTTTTCAGTAGATTACTTGCTCTAATTGCATTAACAGCCAATTAATGCAATTAGAGTTTCTAGGTATATTAGTTACTTTGATTTTTATGTGTAAACACTGAAAATTTTAGCGTATTTCAGATAATTATTTCTGCCGTATTGCAACAGGAAAACACCGCTGTAACGCCTAATGTGAGCGATTTACTCGCAATTTAGCTACTGGCATTTTGGGCGTTGGTGATTGTGCTGTAGACTGGCAAACATGATCGTAAGTAAAAGCAGATTAAATATGGAAGCGACTAAGATTCGTACTTCTAAGAATTTTAAAAGACTCCAGGCGCAACTACGGGGACAGGTAGGTAAAGCGATCGCCGATTACCAGATGATCGCAGAAGGCGATCGCGTGATGGTCTGTTTGTCTGGTGGTAAAGATTCATTTACCATGCTAGATATGCTGATCAGTTTGCAGCGTAAAGCACCTGTAAACTTTGAGCTATTAGCCGTGAACTTAGATCAAAAACAACCAGGCTTTCCACGGCATGTTTTACCAGAGTATTTAGAAGCTTTAAATATTCCCTATCGCATCGTGGAACAGGATACCTATAGCACCGTTACCAGCATAGTTCCCGAAGGAAAAACTATGTGTGGTTTATGTTCGCGTTTGCGTCGGGGTATTCTTTATCGGGTGGCAGCCGAATCAGGAATTAATAAAATTGCCTTAGGACATCACCGTGATGATATTGTGGAGACTTTATTTCTGAACATGTTCTATGGCGGAAAACTCAAAGCCATGCCACCTAAGTTATTGAGTGACGATCAGCAAAATATTGTAATTCGGCCTCTGGCTTATTGTGCTGAAGCAGAAATTCAGAAATACGCTAAGGTGAGAGACTTCCCAATCATTCCCTGTAATCTATGTGGTAGCCAGGAAAACCTACAGCGAGTCCAGATTAAGCAGATGCTTCAGACATGGGAGAGAGAATCACCAGGAAGAATTAATAGTCTGTTTCATAGTTTGCAAAACGTTTCCCCTTCTCATTTAGCCGATACAGAATTGTTTGATTTTGCTGGATTAGATATTATTGCCAATACCTAAGTTTTTGCTTTTTGAGGAATCCAATTAAGATCTTTAGTTTTTAAGGGAAAACAAGGTAAGTTGAGCAACAACCGTCGTTCCATTCCCTTCAGATTGCTTTATCTATAATAATTAGTAAAAAAATCTTTAATCATTTCAGCCGACAGAGGCCTACTAAAATAGTATCCCTGAACTTCATGACAACCCTGGCTTTGCAGGTAATTAAACTGTTCTTTAGTTTCTACTCCTTCAGCGGTAATATTTAATTCTAGACTTTGAGCCAATGCCACAATCGCTTTAGATATTGCTGCATCATCGGGGTTAGAAGCGATATTAGTCACAAAAGAACGATCTATTTTGAGAGTATTAATCGGTAGTTTTTGTAGATAACTCAAAGATGAATAACCTGTCCCAAAATCATCTAAGGCAATAGAGATGCCTCTGGTTTTTAATTCCCTTAACAGAGCGATCGCTTTTTCAATATCTTTGACTAAAAGACTCTCAGTAATTTCCAACTCTAGATAAGCAACATCTAATATCAAGTACGGATAAATAGTTGAATTAAACTGCTCTTGTCATTGGCCACCAATGGTAGCAAGTCAAACCTTTAACCAGATCTTGTTGTTGTAATAGTTTTTGACACCGAACAAT
>JBHJNW010000164.1:0-11141 GCA_050330395.1 Pleurocapsa sp. | reverse complement strand
GATTATTTTTTAAAGGACAGTAATATTGTTTGTTTAATGATTCAATCAACAACATTATCTTTTTGGTAGCGTACCAAGTATCCATCAAAATTGCTTGGAATGGAATTTGCTTATGATGTTTTGACATTAACTTGTTTGCTCTTACCTAATCAAATTTTTCTTTTGCGTAAGTCCTAATAAGACATTTTTATAGTTAAAGCTTGAGGATAAATCAATGATAATTCCAGGATTGCATCACATTAGACTACTTTTTAAAAAGAGATTAAGCCGTACTGAATTTAAGCAAAAATACGATGCTGGTCACAGAGACTTTCGATACACCATTTTAGAAGATGTCGATCTAAGCAACTATCTTTCAGGAATAGATGTCCGTTACTCAGATTTGCGATGGGTAAAAAACTTGCCAAACGTAATTGAAAACACAGACTTAACGGGAGTAAATTTAGAAGGGGTTAACCTACAAGGTATTAATCTTAGCGATTCTGTTTTGACTGATGCGAATTTAACTGCTGCTCAATTTAATGGAGCTAATTTAGAAGGTCTGAGACTTCCTTACGGTGTCAATCTCCATCAAGTTTCATCATAGTTCTAAAACAATTTAATAGAGAAAGGGAATGTTCAAAAAAAAATCTCATGCTTGAAGTTAACTTCCTCTCATCCGCCAAAGTTTGAGCGTAAAGTTTTGGTAGCGATCGCGACTGATTACAAGCTTCAACAACAACTATGAATAATCGAAGTACAATAACAGGGATAAACCATAACTTACCACTGACTTTTACCGATAAGTTATTTTACTGTCCAATTCCCAATTCTCGATAAGCTTTATGGATGCCTTTGCCCTAGTTCCGCCAGAATGGACTAAATCAGCAGTTCATGCGGTCGATTTTTGTTGCCCTAATTGTAAAACAAAACCTGCAAAGGCAAAAAACGTCTGGCTGAACCGTCGCGCTCCAGTAAACACAGATACTCGACGCAAATACCAAGAGTTTTATCTGTGTGAGTGCGATACTGCTTGGTGGGGTTGGAGCGACGATCGCCCGTCTTCGGAATCAGGCGATAAATAAGCTTTGACTCTTTTTAGTACCATTAGTACTATGAAAAGCTCTATTCTAAAACATGACTTTAGTTATCTACTTAAAGAATGCAGTTTGACAAAATTCTGATCGCCAATCGAGGAGAAATTGCTCTACGCATTTTACACACCTGTGCTGAAATGGGCATCGCCACTGTAGCCGTACACTCCACAATTGATCGCCAAGCTCTCCACGTTCAGTTGGCAGACGAAAGTGTCTGTATTGGACCACCTCCATCTAGTAAAAGCTATCTAAATATTCCCAATATTATAGCGGCTGCCCTAACTCGTAATGCTACAGCTATTCATCCTGGCTATGGCTTTTTAGCAGAAAACGCTCGTTTTGTGGAAATTTGTAACGACCACCAGCTAACTTTTATTGGTCCTTCTAAGGAAGCAATGTTGGCGATGGGAGACAAATCTACGGCAAAAAAAACGATGCAGGAAGCGGGAGTGCCTACAGTCCCTGGTAGTAATGGCTTGTTGCGTGATGAAGATGAAGCCAAGGTCGTTGCAGGAAAAATTGGCTATCCAGTAATGATTAAGGCTACTGCTGGTGGTGGCGGTAGAGGAATGCGCTTGGTGCGAGACGAGACGGAACTGGTCAGAATGTTTCAGGCAGCTCAAGGAGAAGCAGAAGCAGCTTTTGGCAACGGGGGAGTATATTTAGAGAAGTTTGTTGAATGTCCCCGTCATATTGAGTTTCAGATTCTTGCCGACAGCCACGGCAATGTGGTTCATTTGGGAGAAAGAGACTGTTCGATTCAGCGTCGTCACCAGAAATTGCTCGAAGAAGCTCCCAATGCAGTTCTGAGTCCTGAGTTACGTCAGAAAATGGGAGATGCTGCGGTCAAAGCAGCTAAATCGATTAATTATGTTGGTGCTGGAACAATAGAATTTTTGCTGGATAAATCGGGCGATTTCTACTTTATGGAAATGAATACCCGCATTCAAGTGGAACATCCTGTAACTGAGATGGTGACAAGTATCGATCTAATTGCCGAACAAATTCGCGTTGCTCAAGGAGAAAAACTGAGATTTACTCAAGAGCAGGTAATTTTAAGGGGTCATGCGATCGAGTGTCGCATTAATGCCGAAGATCCCAAACATAATTTTCGACCACAGCCAGGACGGATTATTGCTTACCTACCGCCAGGAGGCCCTGGAGTCAGAATGGATTCTCACGTCTATACAGACTACGAAATTCCTCCCTACTATGATTCTTTAATTGGCAAACTAATTGTCTGGGGAGAAAATCGCGATGTGGCAATTAAACGGATGAAGCGGGCTTTAAGAGAATGTGCTATTACTGGAGTTCCGACGACTATTGAATTCCACCAGAGGATTTTAGAAACTCCAGCTTTCCTTAAAGGTGAGATCTATACTAACTTTATTGCCGAGCATCTTAGTGATTAGTATCGCTTGGAAGAAGACAAGAGTTAACAGTTTAAGAGTTTTGAAGTAGATTTTTAATTGGATTAATGATTTAATGCCATAGTAATTAATCCTTGCTGACCGACTAAAATTTCTCGTAGGAGAGTGCAAACCCCAACTAAAATGATTGGCGTGATGTCTACTCCTCCAATAGGAGAAACTATTTTACGTAGAGGTTTTAGGAAAGGTTCTGTCGGATAAACAACTAGGCTAAAGGGAAACTTGGTTAACTCCGCTTGAGGATACCAAGTGAGAACAATTCTAAAGATAAACAGGATGGTCATTAATCCCAGTAAAATGCTAATTCCTATAGTTGTTATTGATAAATTCATATCCTTAATTAATTTCTAAATTAATCTAATCGCCAAAAGTATTGCGTAATGTAAACATCTGTTATGTATTGTACTGTCATTTTCAAGTCTTGATGCGTCAGACCCAGGCTTTTTTGGGAAAACGCAAGCAAAAAAGATGCCCCTGTTTGCCAGATGCTGATGCAAGTTTAATAGTCAAATATGCTAGCTCTGTTGCTCATATGTACCAATAGTGTACCAATAGTATGAGAGAGAAATGAGGATTTTCGATCTTGAGAGTGTTTTGCTAAACTGCTTACTAATAGTGAAGCGAACTATACTGCAATACTGATTTAGCTCTTACTTATGAAAGATTATGAAAGATGCGGTAATTAACTTTAATTTTGGTTAAAAAACTTTTAAAATTATAAAACAACGTAAACTATTACAGTTGAGACAAAAAAATAGTTAGGATAAAAAAATTATGACTCCTTCATTAGCTAATTTTCTTTTAAGTATAGGACTAGGCGCAATTATTGTAGTTATTCCTGCCACCATAGCACTAATTGTTCTTAGTCAAAGCGACAAAATTGAGCGTGGATAACGTGGATAATAGTTGTCTGCTTTTGCTAACAACAGTATAAATAATTAAACGACGGAATTCTTATCTTGCGCCAAAAAATAGCCTTAATGCTATTCCGTCGTTATATTTTAGGGTTCAGGCTGGGTGTAAAAATATTACACAATATAGAAAACAGTAGAGATAATAGTAATTTATACAGACTTGGATTTTATACCTGTCTAATTTTAAGTAAAGTATGAAGCTACACTACTTAAGGTCAGTATAGGTAAAATAGGTATTATCTAAAACCAAGCGAACCATATTGGGAGAGTAGTAATGGTCAATTTTGGGCTAAATGCAGCCGCTATATTAGGTATATTCTTAGCAGTAGCAGGGGCTGGACTGTTTTTCTTACGTTCAATTCGCCCAGAGTTGGCAAGAGATTACGATATCTTTTTTGCTGCGGTAGGTCTGCTTTGTGGGATTATTTTGCTATTTAATGGCTGGAGACTTGATCCTATTTTACAGTTTGGTCAATTTCTGCTGACAGGAACAGCTATTTTCTTCGCCTTTGAGAGTGTTAGGATGCGCGGAGTAGCGACAGAGCAAGCTAGACGCAATACGCCAACAGTTGATCGCGATCGCCCCGTAAGTCGTACCAGAGTTTACACCGAAGCGGAATTAGATAAAATCGATCCCTATGATAATAATGCCTATGAGGGGGCGAAACCTAATTACAGTAATCCAAGACTGAGAGGCTATGATGAACCTCAACCTCGCACTGTTCGTCGTTCTGAAAGAAAAAGAGCCGCGCCTTCTGCCGATTTGAGGGATGAACCCCGACGCAGAGCGAGTCGTAGCCGTACTGAATCTAGTGATTATGTAGCTCGCGCTCCTGAAGGCGATCGCTATGGCTATAGCGATCGAGATCAAGATAGAGATATAAATATAAATAGTCGCCCTCGTCGTCGACCTGCTGCCTCCACTCCCGATGCTAATGATCAGTGGGATAATAATCCTCGATCAGCTCCTCGTTCTCGTTCTCGCCCTCGTCCTTCTGTAGAAGACCCTTATTCTGTTCCGACTCCCACTCCTGAACCTCAACCCAAAGCAAGTCTGACTGAGTTGGGTAGAAGCTATGAGCCAGAAGATGACTATTCCAACAATCTAGGTAACAGCTATAGCTATGATGATTCTGATGATTTAGGCAGAAGCTATGAGCCAGACGAATCTATTCCTGGTGATTATGTAGTTGATTATCAGCCTCTAGAAGAACCAGAAGTTGACGACTATGATGACTATGATGATTCTGAGCAAGGTGATTATGACGACTATGATGATTCATTAGCAAATAATTCTCAAGAAGATTATCCCGAACCGCCAGAACGAAGAAAACCAATTAACTTCAACAACGATTATGATTAATTGTTAACTCTTATATCGGCGTAATAGCCCCAAGTCGCTTTTAAACAGAATTGATGTCGATTAGCGACGCGAGTGCAAAATTAGCTTTTAAACAAGAATCATTGATGAGTTGAAGGCTAAATTTTAGATACTCAACGAAAAATAGTAAATGCTAAGTTATTTAAAAAAAAACCCATAAAACATATTTAAACCAGAACTTTGCTGTAAATCTACAATAAGCAGAATTTTGGTATTTTTTATGACCGACAGTAAATATATTCTTTCTCTTGATTTGGGTACGACAGGAAATCGAGCTATCTTGTTCGATCAGCAGGGAAACGTTGTCGGTCAAGTTTATCAAGAATTAACTCAGCACTATCCCTATCCTGGCTGGCTGGAACACGATGCGTTAGAGATTTGGCAGGATACTAAGAATAGTATTCAACAAGTTATTGGCGAAAATCAGATAAATCCTGCTGAAATTGCAGCTATTGGTTTAACTGTTCAACGGGAGACTTGTTTGCTTTGGGATAAAACCACAGGTCAGCCTTTACATAAAGCAATTGTTTGGCAAGATCGTCGTACTGCTGAACTGTGCGATAGCCTCAAAGCAGCAGGCAAAGCAGAAATCATTGAACAAAAAACAGGTCTAGTACTAGATGCTTATTTTTCAGCTACCAAGTTAGCGTGGCTAATTGATTGGGTCAAGCAAAATAAACCTAATACTAATTGGGATAACGTGATGGCGGGAACAATAGATGCCTGGGCGTTATGGAATCTAACTGGTCAACAAGTTCATGCTACCGATATTAGCAATGCCAGTCGAACTATGTTGATGAATCTAGATACGGGAGATTGGGACGAGTCTTTATTGGAACTATTCAACATTCCTCGCCAGATTATGCCCGAAATCAAGCCCAGTATGAATATCTTTGGTAAATGCGATCGCGATTTAATTGGTGCAGAAATACCAATCGCTGCTATTTTTGGCGATCAACAGGCAGCCTTATATGCCCACGGTTGCGATCGCCCAGGGTTACTCAAGTGTACCTATGGTACTGGGTGTTTCTTAGTGGCTCAAACTGGTACGGTAGTTACGCGATCGCACAATCGACTCCTTTCTACGGTGGCGTGGAGTACTGAAGAGCAAACTAACTATGCCTTAGAAGGGGCAATTTTTACTACGGGAGCATCAATTCAGTGGTTGCGCGATGGTCTAAAGCTAATTAAGGATGCTGCTGAAACCGAGTCTCTTTGCAATCAGGTAAATGATACCAACGGAGTTTATTTTGTTCCTGCCCTCAGTGGTTTGGGCGCACCCCATTGGGATATGAAGGCTCGCGGGGCTTTTTTTGGCATTACTGGGGGTGTTCGACAAGAACATATAGTCCGTTCCGTTTTAGAAGCGATCGCCTATCAGGTCAAAGAAGTGGTAGATGCAGTTAATCAAGATTGTGACAATCCTGTATCTCTGCTCAAAGTCGACGGTGGAGCTGCTAAAAACAATTTTTTGATGCAGTTCCAAGCCGATGCTTTGGGAGTCCCCTTAGAACGCCCTAAGGTGCTGGATGCGACAGCTCAAGGAGCAGCTTTTGGTGCAGGATTGACGGTGGGCTTTTGGGATAACTATCAACAGCTAATTAGCGATCGCCAAGTAGACCAAGTGTTTAAACCAGGGGCGGGGCAAGCCCAGGCACAAGCTAATTTTACCATGTGGTCTAAGGCTGTAGGTAGGGCGAAAAATTGGATTGAGTAGGAAGTAATAAACAATATGAAATATACAGATGCTTTAGGGATCGTATAGCAAGTCTCACTTCCAATTTCTCTATCGCCGTGAAAGTCTAGCAGGATAACCTGCATATCTGGGTAGGTTTGATGGAGGGAAAATGCGATCGCTTTCCAGGTGTATGTAGTTTAAATGTAGCAAGACATACTCAAGCGTATGGCAAGAGAAGAGATCAAACAAATGGGAAGGTTGTTCTCAAATTTTAAATGAATCAGAAAAATTATCAGTACATAGAAGAAGATGGTAGTTCACTAGCTTTTAGCTTTTAAGCAATTATGTAACCTTGTATAGTTTTTGCTATGGTCGCCTTAAACGATTTTACAATTTAAACATTGATTTTTTAATATATAACCATGACGAAAGCTGTAGTTAAATTTTCCTCAGAAGACTGTGGAACTTGCCACAAAATGTCTTTCTATGATGCTAAAGTTGCCCAGGAACTAGATCTAGAATTTATTGATGTCAAAATGCAGGATACTGCTACCTATCGCAAATATCGTCAGATTTTGATGGCGCAATATCCCGATAAGAAAGATATGGGATGGCCTACTTATATTATCTGCGAGTCTCCCAATGAAGATTTTCAAATCATCGGCGAAGTAAAAGGCGGTCATCCTAAGGGAGAATTTCGTAAACGTTTACAAGATATATTACAAGCATAGAATGGAATATGGGAGAAAGGTCAAAAATTAAAATTATTGATTACCCTCTGTAGGGATGAACGGGCGTTCACCCCTATTTCTAACTTCTAACTTTTGCCCTTAAAGATCATTGGTACTCCTGTTTGGGGAGCAAGGGTAACACCTCTTCTGGCTGGTGCTTCAGGGCGATCGGACGCACGAAGTGCTAATCCTTTAGGGCTCTTTAACTCCAGTTGATAGCTAGAGATGATTGTCGCTAACACTAGCTTCATTTCTAACTTAGCTAAGGCTTCCCCAATACAGCGACGTTTGCCACCACCAAAGGGAAAAAATTCATAGGCTGAGAACTCCTGTTCTAAGAAGCGTTCGGGTTTAAACTGATCGTGTTCGGGATAAACATCTTCTCTTTGGTGCAGTAGATAAATACAGCCCATTAATACCTGTCCTGCTTCTAACTTGTATCCCATCAGTTCAGTTGGTTTTAAGACAGTTCGCGGAAAAGTCAGCATCGCCACAGGATAGATTCGGAGAGTTTCTTTGCAGACTGCATCAAGATATGGTAAATGAGCGATCGCCATTGGATCGGGATTGTCACCCAAGCTAGCTATTTCCGCCTGTAATTTAGCTTTAATCTCAGGATAGCGATGCACCCAGTATAGTGACCAGGCGATCGCCGTTGCCGTAGTTTCATGTCCTGCCAGCATTAGCGTCATTAATTCATCACGTAGTTCGCCATCTTTCATTGCTTCCCCTGATTCATCCTGCGCTGACATCATCAGCGAAAGAATATCCTGGCGTTGGCTATTATCTTCAGTCCTTCTTGTCGCAATTTCTTGAAAGATAGCTTCGTCAATTGCTTTTTGCTGACGAAGCAAATTACCCCAAGGACTCCATGCGCCCAAGTCTTGTTGCAGCCAAGGGAAAAACAAAAAGGTAGAAGTGAGACTAGATTCAAAGATATTAGCCAGTCTAGTAATGCGCTGCTTTAATTCTTCAGCTCTGGCGCTATCCTGCAAACCATAAACCGCTGCTAAAATTACCTGTAAGGATACTTCCTGGGTTATCTGACGTGCGACAAAAGTCTGATTCAGCTCTAACTTGCCGATAATATTATGAGTCAGATCGCAAATTAATTGACCATAAGCCTGCATTCTTTCCCCATGAAAAGGTGGCAACAGCAGTTTGCGCCGTTGTTTATGGCGATCGCCCTCAATTAGCAATAAAGAGTTGCCTCCTACCAGAGGCTTTAATAACTCATTATCTTTACTAGAGGCAAAATACTTAGAGCGATCGCTAGTGATAATTTGTCGCATCGCTTCAGGATGATTAACAAAAACATATCCATCTTGACCCGCTATGTCGGCAACAAACAGATCGGGAGCTTGTTTAACAGCGGAGTCCATGTATTTGTGTGGCTTGGCAATCCACTGTAATCTTTGTTGCAGAGATGATTGTTTTAGCTTGGGAATTAATTGCATGACTTTGGATGAAGAAAAATTAAGCTCTCTGTTATTAGTTTAATAATTTTTCTCAACCAGCTGTTGGTTAATGATCGATTCTCCCGCAGCGATTCCCGAAAGTGCTGCACCCTCTATTTTTGGTTTCACAAAGGCATCTCCCGCCATTACTAGGGATAATTCTGATAAGGCTAGACAAGGTTGACTATAAAAAGTTTTTGGTAAACTATAGCGCCAGCGATGTATCTGATATTTAATTACTGGTGAACCTAAGTAATCAGACGCAGCGGCAAATAACTGCTCAGCAATTTCTGCATCATCGCTATCCCAATGAGTCTCGCTAAATTCAGGAGTAGCATGAAGAGTTACAGCATAACCATTGGGAGAAATGCCTTTTTGATAATTGTCAGCCAACCAAACTAAAGCTAAATCTTCGCAAGCTATACCTCCTGGTGCGGGAATTTGGCTAGGCTGTTCCAGCAAAGCCAAAACTGCAATGCAGCTATGGTAACTAACTTGCTCTAAAGACGATCTAATCTTGGTTGGTAGAACCATTTTAGCAGCATCTAGTAAAGCTAAAGACTGAGGTACGGGAGGAGTCATTACTAAAACGTCTCCCTGATACTGCTGGTTCTCTGTTTCGATCAGCCATTGATTGTCGTAGCTTACCTTAACTACTCTGGTGCTGGTATGAACATCCAAATTTTGTGCTAAATGTTTAGCAATGCTGCGAGTGCCATTTACCCCAAAGTAACGCGGTTGACCATCAACTTCACCAAAACCCCGACACCATTCCTTAACTACGCCCTGCTGCAACCATTCATCTACCCAAGTCTGAAACTGTGGCTGCTTAACGCTGAAATATTGAGTGCCATAATCAAATACTCCTTCGATAGATTCTCCCTGCCTGACACGTCGAGTCGCCAAACGTCCGCCGATTCCTCTGCCCTTATCTAATACTGTTACCTTTATACCTCGACGTTGTAAAACAGTAGCGGTAATTAATCCTGTAATTCCGCCACCAACAACAATACAGGAGCTATTTTTCATGAGGCGATCGCGCTTGGTTCAACATCAAATTATTTAAGCTTATTTCGATTAACTCAACTAGTAAATCAACTGTTTTGGAGGGTTTCCATAATCAACTTTTTACCTGTACGGATGATAAGTTGCATAAGTATATTTACTTAGGAAGATTATTTAGTAAATTATTGAATGTTTTAAATTCGTCCATGTTACCTATCTTTTATAATTCAACCATATTTTTAGGTTCAACCCTACTGTTGTCAAGCTTAATTGTTAATGATGCTTCAGCAGATAATCAATCCGATTTAGTAAGTTCTAACTATATCAATGAGTTGATTAAGCTAGAGATCTTGATTGCATCCAACATTACTGTTCTGCCGACAACAGTAGATTTAGTTAAACAGTTTGAAGGCTTTAGTGCTAATGCTTATATAGATACCAGCGGATTACCAGTTGTTGGCTATGGACAAACCAGAATCAACGGCGAGACTGTTAGCATGGGACAATATATTACTGAGGCACAGGCTGATGTTGCCTTGCGGCAAGAACTTGAGCATCTTCAAAGGTTGATTCAGTCTCATGTCCAGGTAGAATTGAATCCTCACCAGTTAGGGGCATTAACATCTTTAGTCTACAATGCGGGGATGAGAATTGTAACTCATAGCACCTTAATTAGGAAACTCAACCAAGGAGATTATCTAGGTGCAGCCAGAGAGTTTCCTCGTTGGAATAAAGCTAATCAAGGCGGTAAATTAGTCGTATTTCCTGGTTTAACTAAACGCAGACTTGCCGAAAAACAGTTATTTTTAACTCCATATCAGGAAATAGCAAGTAATTAAATTGCACCTGTGATTTAATCAACAATGTACCTGCTAGTTGCTAATTACTCCCTGTTGCTGCCACACCGAAATAGTTTGGTCTAAACCTTGATGGAAGCTGCCGTAGCTAGGACTCCAGTTTAGTTGCTCCCTAATGCGATCGCTTTTGACCGTGGTAGAGCGATCAAGTATTTCCATCTGAGGCTCTTTAATTATTATTTTGGCTACGGGGGCGGTAAATAGAGGAATGTGCCATGGTCGGCTATATCCTAGCTTGATGGCATAGGTATCAATAAAGTCGGCAAAACTAGCAGGTGTACCATCGACTACATTAAATTCTCCTTTAGGTTGCTGTTCGACTACCAATACTAAAGCTTTGGCTGCGTCTTCATAATGTAAAAAATTAGCCAAATTAGCTTCTGGTCCTGCATAGTAGGGTCGATGCAGCTTAAAAGATGTTTGGTATTTCTTTAAATCTTCTGATTGGGGGCCATACAGAAAACCTAGGCGTAATATACAGTGAGGTATATTACCATTGGTCACAAGTTAAGGAAATTAGAAAAAAGTCAAGAGAAAAACCAAATCA
Organism: Pleurocapsa sp.; assembly: GCA_050330395.1. Classification (GTDB taxonomy): domain Bacteria; phylum Cyanobacteriota; class Cyanobacteriia; order Cyanobacteriales; family Xenococcaceae; genus Waterburya. The sequence continues at coordinate 65 of JBHJNW010000164.1, read as the reverse complement.
TGTAAAACTCAGAGAGAGTAGGCAATTGAACGATTGGATTTCTCTATGAACAAGAGTAAGAGACT
>JBHJNW010000163.1:0-12057 GCA_050330395.1 Pleurocapsa sp. | reverse complement strand
TTTCCTGGAGTCAAAACTTTATGGAGAGGGTTACAAAGATTACATGATATTGCTTCAACTTGGAAGTCGCTCCATCCCTCTAAAAATCAGAATTTGTAGACTTATGGGTAAAGCATAGATGTCTAGATCGCATAGACAAACTTCCTCTCAATTCAATATTAGATTTTGGGACTGTCCTAAGTGCGGAGAAAAGCACATTGATCGGCATATAAACGCAGCCAAAAATATTCGAGACGATGTCGATTCGGGCATCATTACGATTGACGGCATACCACTGTCAAAAATCCAACTGTCAGAGTTACACGCCAATATTGGGGTATTAAATCAAGATTTTGCTCGTTATCAACTCAGTGCCAAAGACAACATCGGCTTTGGCTTGAGGAAACTGTAATCCTGTATCAGTAGTCAAACAGGCGATCGCTCAAATTAATTTCGTCGAATATACGGATAAACTTGTCATGAATAGGTGATTTATAGTTACTATATAGAGTAGGTACTGAACATTTACTTAGAATTTTCCTTTATTATTCCTCAAATAATCTCTTGTGTAGCTGTGGTGCTTTATTTTGTCCTGCTCTTTTATTGCAGTGCAGTCTTGGACATTTTTTGAGCGCAACTTTAAGGATGAGTAATATTTGCTGTAGATGAAAAAGCCTTAAAATTGTGTTTTTACATACCATGATCTGCATCAAAAAAGTATTTACGTAATATTTCTTAATTTTTTGAGTAATCATGTTAATTTAATTTAAGCAGGGACTTACACAACCCTTAACAATCTTGCACATACTTTTTTTTCGGAATTAATAATGACAAAGACTTCCTCAGCAGTTAAAGCATTTATCTCCATGCATGACTGTGAGCCTCTGGCGTATCAAAACATCAACAACGCCGTCGAAAATATTTGTTGTAGCGAGCAATTTAGATGCTTACTTCTTTCGTTAATTGAAAGCCCAGCCTTTTCCCAAGAATTAGGGTCAGAGTTTGCCGCAGCAGAAGCAGTAGAAGGTTTATCAGCCTGTCGTAAGCTTCGCAGTTGCCTCAATCTATCTCTGAGTAACTTTTTTGGTCTATTAGCCGAGCTGATTGCTGCTTTTGAGCGAGCTGCTGGAGCAGAATGGTATACGTTTGCTAACAAAATACACTCATCTGAAGTTGGCAAAATCAAACTGCTCGATCATCTATTGAACAGCAGAGACCAAGACTTTTATCGAGACTTAGCAGAACGTTTAGTCGAGTCCAACCCTCATGCCATATATCCAACTTCTAACTATCGTGAAAGCCGTGGATATGTCGAAAGTACCGCCGATGACCAAACCATTGAAGCAGTGATGAGGTCTAGCACCTTCACTTCCATTAAAGTTATTGACAACTCTCTCAATCATGAACAATTGATCTTAAGAGATATGTATATCTCTCATGGACGCTGCGTGTGTATAGTAGATCAAAATGTGGAGCGTTACTATGGCGAACAGATCGAGCATTATTTTGATTATCACGGTATTGAATTAGACAAGCTAGTATACCGCGCCATGGAAGTAGATAAAGGTATCTACACGGTTGAAAAAATGCTCGGCGATCTCAAGGGTTTAGGGGTATCTCGCAATGAACCCGTATTGATAGTTGGCGGTGGCGTGCTTGCCGATACCGCTGGACTAGCCTGTGCTTTATATCATCGCAACACCCCCTACATCATGCTATCTACCTCAATTGTGGCAGGTATCGATGCTGGTCCATCTCCTCGCACCTGCTGTGATGGCTTTGGCTATAAAAATCTTTTTGGAGCTTATCATCCACCAGTGCTATCAATTACCGATCGCTACTTCTTTAAAACCCTTAGAGAAGGATGGTTGCGTCACGGTATCATTGAAATCATCAAAATGGCAGTAACCAAAGATGCCGAGTTATTTAGCTATCTGGAACAGGCTGGACCGCGGCTCATTGAAACTCGTTTTGGTACAGTCGATTGCCAACCAGAATCTAAAATTAACGACCTATCTCAAAAGATTTTAGGAGCTGCTTTACGGAGTTATGTAGCTGCCGAGTACGACAATCTTTATGAGACGCATCAGTGTCGTCCTCACGCTTATGGTCATACTTGGTCGCCTGGATTTGAGATTGAAGCTGGTTTACTACACGGACACGCCGTTTCGATTGGCATGGGCTTTGGAGCTTATTTGAGCTATCGCCTAGAGTGGATTAGTGAAGCACAGTTCCAGAGAATTATGCGCTTAATTAGTTCTTTTGGATTAAGTCTCTGGCACGATATTATGCTCAAAACCGAAACGCTGTGGGCATCACAAGTAAAAATTATCCAGAAGCGCGGTGGTAATTTGGCAGCACCACTACCGAAAGGTGAAATTGGTCAATGTGGCTATCTCAACTCCCTAACCCGGGAAGAACTAGATAGTGCGATCGCCGAATATCAAAAAATCTGTGAAGATTACCCCAGAAAAGGTTTAGGTATTGAACCTCACTGTCGGGATGTCGGACTTGAAGATCCTGCTACCGTTGCTCATGCTCCCGCCAGATCTTCTACGTCTTTAGAAGAACCAACGCTTTCAGCCGTTTAGATTAAATAATTCTATACATAGCAGGTGAAGTATAGATTAGGACGTTAGTTATAAAATGAGCTTTTAGCCTGGTTTAACGCCTTCACTTGATAAAAAGTGGAAAAAACGAATAGTGGTGGGTTTAATTCCCTCAGTATGCTAGTCTAGCGTCTAGCTAACGGCAAGCTATTAGCGAGCTTGCCGCGAAGCTGTTTAATTTTGACGACGCAGACATATACTCATATCTAAACATAAAGATTATTAAGCGAATTTTAGCGAGAAAAAGTAACTATAGTAAATTGATGCATTAAAAATAATGATCTATCTATCATGGAGCATTTTTTCGTTAAAAGACTGGTAGCAATGATACCGACTTTAGTCGCGATCAGTATGATTATTTTTGCCATATTATCATTAGCACCAGGAGATCCTTTAGGAGAATTTGCCTCTAATCCTGCTATTACAGCTGAAGTTAGAGAAAACATCCGTAAATCATTAGGTTTAGATCAACCCGCTTACATTCGTTATTTTAAGTGGCTTGGCTCATTTATTCAAGGAGATATGGGCTACTCTTTTAATAGTAGAAGCCCCGTATCAGAATTATTATGGCAACGTTTGCCAACTACTCTCTTAGTCGTCGGTTCTGCTTATATTTTAGGTCTACTAATTGCTTTTCCTTTGGGCATAATTTCGGCTATTAAACGTTACTCCACCATAGATCAAATAATCACCACGATCGCCTTTTTAGGATTTTCTATTCCGCCTTTTTTTACAGGTTTACTCTTTATTATTATTTTTAGCGTTCAGCTTCGTTGGTTTCCTTTTATCTTCAACAGCAACTTACAGGTAACCGACTGGCAAAGCGCGATCGCGCAAGTTAGACAATCGATTATGCCTATATCTGTGTTGGCTTTATATCATGCAGCAATTTTGATGCGCTTTATTCGTTCGGCAGTTTTAGATGAATTGCCACAAGAATACGTTACAACAGCTTTAGCTAAAGGATTGAGTAAATTTGCCGTAATTAAAAATCATCTCTTGCGTAATGCTCTAATTCCTGTAGTCACCCTAATTGCTTTAGATATTCCCACTGTTTTTACTGGTGCGCTGGTAACAGAACAGGTTTTTCGCGTACCAGGTATCGGCGCATTATTAATTGAGTCGATCTACCGCAGCGATACCCCTGTCGTAATGGCAATTACCTTTATCTACGCCATCCTCATCGTGCTGTTTAACTTGCTCGCTGATTTAGTTTATGCAGTACTCGATCCAAGAGTTAAGTATTAAAGCTGCATGGTGGACAAAAATTAAACAGCCTTTTAAGCACAGGATTTATCAGAAGCATATAGTAGTTGTCCTCAGATTTTATGTACAATGATATGTACAGTTATCTTCAAGATAAATTATGGATACGGTAACATACACTGAATTTAGAAAAAATTTAGCCACTCATCTAAATCAAATTGAAGCAGATTGCACACCACTTATTGTAACAAGGCAAAATGCTTCCTCAGTAGTAGTGATGAGTCTCGATGATTTTAAAGCTTATGAAGCTACCTTTCATCTGCTATCTAGTCAAAATAATGCAGAGCGATTAGATAAAGCTATTAAAAATCTTCGCGAAGCAAAAGGGACAGAACATCAGTTATGTGAAGAGTCTGAAGACTCCTCAAAAAAATGAAGCTGATATTTGACGAAAGAGCTTGGGAAGACTATCAGTATTGGATTAAAACAGATAAAAAAATACTTAAGCGGATTAACTTACTTATCAAAGATATTCAAAGAACACCTTTTGATGGCATTGGCGATCCAGAACCACTCAAATACAATTGGTCTGGGTTCTGGTCTAGAAGAATAACCAAGGAGCATAGACTGGTTTATGCAGTTGAATTTAGTTCAATTTTGATTGCACAATGTAGATTTCACTACTAAATAATACTTAGGGCATGATTTAGTTAGAAGATTAATGATTGATCGGTATTTTGGATATGGATTCTGTTAAGCAAGCTCAAAGCAATTTGTGGCTAGATAGTTGGCAAAAATTTAAGCGCGATCGCACTGCTGTTTTTGGCTTAATTATCATAACAATTATTACTTTAGCGGTGGTTTTTGCTCCCTGGCTTTATACAACTCCTGTGGACACAATTGACTTTTTGTCATCTGCTGCGCCTCCTAGCTGGGCACATCCTTTGGGAACTGACTCTTTGGGACAAGACCAATTAGCGCGGATTTTACAAGGAGGAAGAGTATCTTTAACTGTTGGCGTGGCTTCGATGCTGGTAACAATATTTCTGGGGACAATTATTGGGGCGATCGCTGGTTTTTATGGCGGTGTTGTTGACGGGACATTGATGCGAATTACTGACTTATTTTTAGCATTACCTCAGTTACCTTTATTACTGCTCATTGTTTATTTGTTTCGTGAATCCATGAAAAAGCTCGTCGGCGCAGAATTAGGTGTGTTTATGTTAATTGTGCTATTGATTGGTGGTTTAAATTGGATGTCGGTAGCTAGGTTAGTCAGAGGTAATTTTTTAAAACTAAGAGAGATGGAATTTGTCAGCGCAGCCAGAGCGATCGGGGCTAAACCAAGTAGGTTAATTTGGGTTCACTTATTTCCCAACGTTCTCAGCATCATTATTGTTGCTGCTACCCTCTCAGTTGGTAACGCCATTATCACCGAGTCTACCCTGAGCTTTTTAGGTTTAGGTTTCCCGCCTGATATCCCTACCTGGGGAAGAATGTTGTTTGATGCTAAAGATTATCTAGAATCTTCTCCCCACATGGCAATTTTTCCTGGAATGGCTATATTTTTAACCGTGCTTAGTATTAACTATATTGGTGATGGACTGCGAGATGCTTTCGATCCCAAAAGCTAAGTAGCAAGTAGCAAGTAGTTATTTGTTTCAACCAAGCTGATTTAGAACATCGAGGCTAAAATAGCGAAATCTTTATTCTCTATTTTAAAGCCGATGAAATCGCTACTATTAACTGGAATAACTATTTTAACTACTATTACCGTATCTGTGCCTACTCAGGCAGAAAGCTTGAGCGATCTCAACCAGCTTTTGAGTACTAACAAATGCGCTCAATGCGATCTGACTAATGCTGGTTTGGTACAGGCTAACCTGACAGGATCCGATCTAGTTCAAGCCAATTTAGCTGGGGCAAATCTAAGCCAAGCCAATTTAGCTGGAGCAAATCTTCAGGGTGCTAATTTAACTGGGACATCACTCCACGGGGCAAATCTTCAGGGTGCTAATTTAACTGGGGCTAATTTAACTGGGGTAGATCTGAGAAATGCTTACGTAGGTAATGCCAACTTAGCCGAAGTAGATTTAGATTCTGCTTATTTAGAAGGTATCAAAGGTCTTTCCGTTACAGCTGCTTCTGCCGAACAATTCCATCGCTGGGGAGTCAAAGAAACCGAACGAGGCAATTATAATGGTGCGATCGCCAATTATCGTAAAGCAATTAAGCTCGATCCTGAATTAGCTGCTGCTTACTTGGGTTTAGCTATTATTCAATATGACTTTGATCATCGAGCCGAAGCCAAACAAAATACTAAAATAGCTGCAAGGCTGTTTAAACAACAAAAGCATCAGTTAGGTTATCAAACGGCGACTAATTTCCAGCAAAAAATGACTTTAATTGAGCAAGCCGAAGCCAACGTTGCCGAACAAGAGGGAGGCATGGGTCACATAGGCAAGTTTATCGGTAGTTTTGGCTCATTATTATTGCAATTTTTACTCTAAAATTATTGAGCTAGGGAAATGTAAAATCAAACCTAATCCATCTTTTCTGCGGCTTGTTGTTGCTTGTTGAATAAATAAGCCGCCTACCATAATTTTATTTATTTGGTATTAGAATACTCTTGTCTTCGATAATGGTTAGGAAATCCGAATCAACGCTCAACCGTGAAGGGAAAAATTTTAGGCTCTCGTTATCAAGTTATCGAATATATTGCCCAGGGTGGTTTTGGCACAACTTATCTGGCGCAAGATACTCAACTCCCAGGAAGAGATCTGTGTGTAGTTAAACAGCTCTCTCCCAGTGTTGAAGCTCCCCAATTTTTAACGGTGGCACGGCGGTTGTTTAAAAGCGAAGCATCTGCACTACACAGCTTGGGTTCTCACGATCGCATACCAGAACTTTTGGCTTATTTTGAGGAAGAAGAAAAATTTTATTTAGTCCAGCAATACATTGAAGGTAAAACTCTTGAGCATGAGCTAACCCCCAAGCAAGTTTGGTCCCAGGCTCAGGTAACCGAATTATTAGCAGACGGGTTAAAAATTCTAGACTTTATCCATTCTAAAGGAGTAATTCATCGAGATATTAAACCTAATAATTTAATTCGCCGTAGTTGCGATCGCAAAATTGTCTTAGTAGATTTTGGCACAGTAAAAAACTTGCTTGGGGGGCAAACTAATCTTGGTCAGCTGACTGTCCCAGTAGGAACCCAAGGCTATATGCCGGCAGAGCAAGCTAGAGGAAAACCTCGTCCAGCAAGTGATGTGTATGCCCTGGGAATTATTGGCATTCAAGCTCTGACTGGAGTTGAACCTCTTGAGTTAGCAGAAGATGATCAGGGTGAGCTGGTTTGGACGCATTTGGCTAAGATAGACCCCCAGTTGGCTAAAATTCTGACCCAGATGACGCGCTATCATTTCGAGGATCGTTATCAATCGGCAAGCTCAGCTTTACAGGCTGTAAATGATTTCTCTAAAGATGTCCCAACTAAGCTTCAGTTAACTACGACTATTGATCGCTCTGTCTTAGACAATTCGGATGAAAATCCTTTAACAACTGCTGCTTCAGCTAAAGAAGAAGCAATAGCAGTATCTTCATTACCTGGTACTAACTTAGGCAACCCGATTGAGCCAAGCCAGAGTTATGGTGTTCTACCAAACAGGCAAGCCGTAGTCACCGAAACTAATGCTAGCTCGTCAATGAAATCGGCGTTTGCCAAGATAATTTGGGGAGCGGCGATCGCTCTGGGAGCAGTCATTTTCGGTGGCATATATTTATTAATGCAGCAAACTATTTTGCAACCCCCATTAGAGCCTCCTGCACCTTCTAAAATACCTAACTCTTCTACCCCTAGAATAAAACAAGGAGAGGGATTTAGAAGAGATCTTTAAGCATCCAAATTCTCGCTATTGAACTGGTTGCTATCTGTTTACTCTCCGAGACAGAGCTACAAAACCTGTGAGTTATCCCAAATTATTTGAGATGAAAATTTTTAACCAGCCAGTCAGAGATACTCGGAATGGTGAAGTTATTAAAATCGCCTTCGACTTGAGTATAGCCTTCCATTGGCGTAAACAAATTATTAGGTCCGTCGGCAGATTTTGGTTCTGTGGTACGTTGTCCTGAAAACCCAATGGCTGATAATAAAGTATCCATTAGTTCAGGTGAAAGCCTTTGGCAAAGATCTAATATCCTACCCACATCACCAACAATAAAGTCGCGGGTAGGATGTTCGGCAGTATAGAGAATAGCTTCGGCTACTAATTTGGGCGAGTAGTAAGGAGGTAAACCTGTCGGTTTGACTCCCAACTTAGTTAATACGTGGTTGTAAAAAGGCGTATTAATTACGGCTGGTTTGATACTGGTAACGCTAACAGGTATCTTCTCGTGTTGCAGTTCTACCCTGAGAGATTCGAGAAAGCCTTCTAGACCATGTTTTGCCGTAGAATAAGGACTTTGTAAGGGTAAGGCTCGCCTTCCCTCCATTGAAGAAATATGAATCATTGCACCTCTTCCTGACTGCTTCAAATAAGGCAGTGCAGCCATTGCTCCATATACCTGTCCCATTAAGGTAACATCAATGACGCGCTTAAATTCGGCGGGAGTAATTTCACTAAAAGGAGCGAGAATACCAGTAGCAGCACAATGTACCCAAGTATCCAACCTGCCATACTGATCGACGGTATAATCAGCGATCGCTTTGACGCGTTCAAAGTCGGCTACATCACCAGGAATTAACTTAGCCTCCCCCCCTGAAGCCTGTATTTCGGCGACTAAAGAATTTAATCCTAGTTCGTTGCGGGCTGAGACGACCACTTTTGCTCCCTGGTGGGCAAACTGAAGCGCGGTTTCTCGTCCAATACCGCTGGAAGCTCCTACAATAGCAACTACTTGTTCGGAAATTGGTTTTAGCTGCATTTGGTTTCTCTAAATTTAAAATTATTAGCGGTTACTAATTTGAGGCATTGGCAAACATGAGCCATATCTTAAATATGATTGTCAGTTATATTCTTGGGGAGAAAATCTATTGAGAGTCAGAGATTATCTTCATCTCGCTGGAGGGTACTCCGTCTTGTCAATCAGCATAAGCTGACGACAGGGCTTGCGCTCCTACGTCTAACGCAGTCACAATAAACTGAAACGGCAAGTTAAATTAATGAATCGAGATCCAGAAATAAATTATCAGGCGATCGCGCTTTTGCTAACAGGAATTGAAACGACTGGCGATCGCGAGCGTTTAGCCAAATTATCTTTAGATTATTATCACTTTAGTCCCATTCTTCAGGAGCAGCTACAAGATAAGCGGGGGGAACTAGCAGTATTTCCCACCACCGAAGCGCAAGTGCTGCAAATTGCTCAAGCCTGCGTCAACCAGAAAATTCCTTTGACAGTCAGAGGTGCAGGTACAGGGAACTATGGCCAATGTATCCCCCTCAAGGGTGGCATTATTCTAGATACCTCTAAAATGAATCAGATCGAGTGGCTCAAGCCAGGTATAGGCTGTGTACAGCCAGGAGTCAAAATGGCAGCCTTCGACAAACAGGCAAGAGAAATTGGTTGGGAATTACGAATGGCTCCCTCTACTTACCGCACAGCTAGTATTGGCGGCTTTATCAGCGGAGGTAGTGTCGGCATGGGTTCGGTTAACTATGGACAAATAAGCGATCGCGGTAATTTAAGACGAGTGCGCCTTGTCACTTTAGAAGAACAGCCCCGAGTCATGGAATTAAAAGGAGACGAAGTGCAAAACGTACTTCATGCTTACGGCACTACAGGCATTATTACCGAATTAGAAATTCCCCTCGCACCTGCTTATCCTTGGCAAGAGGCGATCGTTATTTTCGACGATTTTATGACCGCTGCTAAGTTTGGGCAAGCTTTTAGTGACAGCAATGGTATTGTGAAAAAACTGGTTAGCATTCATGCTGCTCCCATTTCTAGTTATTTTGCTACGCTGCAAAACTACATACCTCAAGGAAAACACTTTGCTTTATTGATGGTATCAGAATATGACTTCGTTCCTTTTCAAGATTTAGTCAGAGAATTCCAAGGTGAGATAACTTACAGTAAAAATGCCGCCGAAGCGATCAAAGGAACTAGTTTACTAGAGTTCACCTGGAATCACACTACCCTTCATGCTCGCAAAGTTGATCGCAATTTAACTTATTTGCAAACTTTTTATTTCACTCTTGAAAGACTTGAGCAACTCGCTCAACAATTTGGCTCTGAAATTATAATTCATTTAGAATTCTTGCGTGCAGGAGGGAAAGCTGTTCCTGCCGGTTTGCAACTAATTCGCTTCACCACCCAAGAACGATTAAACAAAATTATCCGCGATCATGAATCTCAAGGCGCGTTTATCGCTAACCCTCATGTCTATACCATTGAAGACGGTGGTAACAAACAAATTGACCCGCAAAAAGTAGCCTTCAAGCAACAGGTAGATCCTTATGGCTTGTTGAATCCTGGCAAGATGCGTGGTTATAAATAATTACTAATTACTGTTGCTTACTTGTAATACTGTTGGACAATTTATTGGTTGAAATAATATGTAGATCGACATCGTGAAGAACTTTGAGCAACTCTTGTACGGGAGAGCTTCTTAACAATAATTGCCAGCGCGATCGCTGTGTTTGTCCTAATACTACTTGAGTAATATAATACTTTTTGGCAGTTTGGGCGATCGCGCCAGGAATATTATTACTATCCACCCGAATAAATTCACCGCCAAATTGTTCAGATAACTTTTCGCAGGTTTCTAAATACAAGCTTTCTTCTTTCGTTAAAAAGCGATCTGGATTATTAACATATAAAATATACAAGCGCGATCGCATTTGACTAGCGAGTCTTGCCCCTCTTCTTAATAAATGAGACGAACTGGGATGAGTTGAGATGCAAACTAAAACTCGTTCGTGAATACTACAGTATTTATCTTTGGGAGTCGTAGATTCGGCAATTTCTTCGAGATTATCGGCAATTTCTCTGAGGGCTAATTCTCGTAAAGCAACTAAATTGTGTCGTTGAAAAAAATTCTGTAAAGATTGCTCTATTTTATCGGAAGTATAAATTTTACCTTCCCGCAAGCGTTCTTGTATAGTTTCGGGAGTAACATCAACTACTACTACTTCATCAGCTTCATCTAATAAGCGATCTGGAATTCTTTCTCTAACTATCACCCCAGTAATTTTTGCTACCAGATCGTTCAAACTTTCGAGGTGTTGAATGTTAACCGTAGAAAAAACATCAATTCCTGCTGCTATAACTACTTCTACATCCTGATAGCGTTTTTCTCGTTGCGAACCTGGTACATTAGTATGAGCTAATTCATCAATTAATACTAACTGAGGTTGACGGGCAAGTATTGCTTCCGTATCCATTTCAGTTAAAGTATTATTGCCTCGATTAATTTGTTTACGAGGAATTAATTCTAATCCTGCTGCTGCTGCTGCGGTTTCTTCTCTACCATGAGTTTCTAATAACCCAATAACTACATCAATTCCTTCTTCCAATAATCTTTTAGCCTCCAATAGCATTCGGTAAGTTTTGCCAACTCCTGGAGACATCCCGATGTAGATTCTGTGTTTACCGCGTCGTTGAGAGAATTGATAGGCCAAGGAATCAGTTATTTTATTACCTTCAATCATTTGTACTTAAAGCTTTCTAAAGTGTCTGGCGACTGGGAACAACCCGAACCCGACCTTTTCATAGGTGTGACGTGCTGGGGCATGACCGAGATCGCCACCAGTCTCAACCATAGCAATAGACATCCCAACGTCTTTCATCCAATCCAAAGCAAATTCTATCAAAGTAGTGCCAATGCCGTGACCTTGATAATCTGGATCGACAGCGACCATGTATATTTCACTGCCAGAGACACTTTTTCAATTTAACTTCAATTTAAACTATCCAACGCCAAATTTAATTTCAAAACATTAACTCCTGGTTCGCCAAAGATGCTTAAAAATCTTCCTTCAGTATTTTTCGTTACTAAAAGTTCTACTTGATTAGTATCCAACCCTCTAGTTTTAGCTACCCTTTGAATTTGTGCTTTAGCTGTTTCGGGAGTTATATGAGGATCTAAACTCGAACCAGAAGTATAAACTAAGTCAGCAGTGGGTTCGATTCCCCGTTGTTTTAGTTCTATGCTTTACCCATAAGTCTACAAATTCTGATTTTTAGAGGGATGGAGCGACTTCCAAGTTGAAGCAATATCATGTAATCTTTGTAACCCTCTCCATAAAGTTTTGACTCCAGGAAA
>JBHJNW010000162.1:0-9925 GCA_050330395.1 Pleurocapsa sp. | reverse complement strand
TGAAAATATTAGTTACGTTCATTGGTTTAGGCGAATGAGTTTTTCATGGTGAATTATGTTTTTGCAAAGCTACTGTCACTGTAAATGTAAAGTTTTGTCTCTAGATTCAACATTTCTGACTCCAAACATAAGCGGAAATACCAGAATCAATTAAAGGAACAAAGGCATCATAGCCTGCATTTTTAGCTTTGCCCATGCCTGAGGCTGGAGAGAAGATTATTGGTTTACCATAGGTACGAAGGTTTAGATGCGCGGCAATATTCAGCAGATATTTTTCAAGAATTTCTTGGCTCATATCTGTTGTATAAAATCCTTCAATTAATAGTCGTTGCCTGAGAAGGTGGGGTGCCAGATTTTTCATGAGAACTCTTGAGCAAAATTAATCAACAGCTTGGTAAATTTTCAAGTATTTCAAAGACTGATTACTGATTAAGCTTCATTACTCATTATTACTCATTGAGCTAGCGATCGAAACGTCGATATTGCCAAAATAAATACTAAATGCAATTAATAAATGTTCTAAAGATTTAATTAACCATCGAGCGTCTTGAATGTTTTGTAGCTGATAGTGAGTCACAACCAAGTAAATCTTTTTCTCCAGATCTGCGGTTGATTCAGGACAAATTAGCGCAATTTTGACCAAAATCATCATTACCTGAGCCGTACCTAAATTAGTAATTAATTCGATAAATTGCTTTGGTTCGTTAGCGACAGTAGGATCGATGATTAAAAAGCTAAATAACTGCCGACAAGTCTGTAAAACAAGAGTTCTATTAAGAGGTTTGGCATCTGATTGAGGAAAGATGTCTGCTAATTTTTGTGCAAGCCTAGGTTTAAATTGATAGGTGCTGTTTCTCGGTTTAATATTAGTGGTTAAGAAACGATATAGATCTTGTTTAAATACTTGATAAGTATTGCGTAGTTCATTTTCGGCAAGAAACCGTTGCGATCGCTCTAAGATAGTTTGGTTATGTTCTATCTTACCTATATACTGTTGTAAGGCAATTCTCAAAGCTTTTTCCGAGAGCAAACTAGGATTATCGACTTTGGTAATTATTTTCCCGGCGCCTTTTGCCAATAGCTTCATCTTGGCAAGCTGTTTTAATCTGAAACGATAAATAATATGCTGAGACAGCAAAATTTCAAAGTCTTTTTGGCGATCTTGCTCTAACTTTTGCATAAATGCTGTCAGGCGATCGCTCTGAGCATCCTGAGGGGAAAAGTACTTATATAAATATGTATAGCGTAGTAAATAAGCGTTAACCAGAGTTTTACGATCACTATTGCTGCTACTTGATACTACTTCATTGGTGGCGATCGGGGTTGCTAAACTATGACTGACAATTGTTTGAGGATTAATAATCGCGATCACAGCTCTTAATTGCAGGTATGATTGTGTCTGCTGATAATTTTTGATTAGTTGAATTAATTGTTTGCGACGGCGATCATAGGATTTTGCCAAACCGATAGTATCAAAAGTGTTTAGCAGTTGGGGAAGATAAAGCATTGTTTCTGGTTTGTCTAACCAACAGTCCAAAATGATATAGCAACAACAGCTGAAGAATCGCTCAAATTGTGGTGGTGAGGGCGAAAAAACAATTTTTTCTAGTGCCTTAGATACTTGAGCATCTTTATTCTTGCCCTGATGAAATAACTGTTCAAATTCCTGGATTACTTCTGATGGCGATCGAATAGCTGCGCATTGTCGCAGGTATTCATAGACAATCTGACAATCTTGCTCGATTGTCTGCCGAGTCGAACCACTTACATCTCTAATCACTACGAGAAATTAAATATAGACTTTCGTCACATCTTAACCTCAGATAATTTGAATTAGCGAAAAGTATGCTTCACCAAAATGAATGCTAAAAGCCACCTGCAAATTTTCTAACGACTTGACTAACCAGGAAGCGCGATCTTCGGCTACGGTTTCATAATGGGAAAAAAGAATGGAAAACCTTTGTTCTAAATAGGGTTTTACCTTGCCGCACAACAAAACTAGCTTGAGCAATAAGCCGATAGTTCTTACTTCTCCTAGATGATTTACTAAATCTAAATAATGCTCATGATTAGAGCTACTTTTGCCATCTACCACCAAAAATTTAAACAGTTGACAATAGGTACGCAGAGTTAAAAACTCATCTAGCTCTCGATGATCGAAGTCGGTTAAAGTTTCTTGTAAATAATTATGTAGTTCGTGATAAAAATGCAGCTCACCATATCTTGAATCTACGCCAGAGATTATATATTCATATAAATCAGCTTTAAATTCTCGGTAGGTTTTGACTTGACTGGTATGAGTCAGAAAATTTTGTGCTAGATCATAATAACTATAGTTTTGCTCTACCTTGCCTAGGTAATGACGCAAAGCTTTATCTAATTCGCGATCGCTTAGTAAGGTAGGATTGTCTACTTTTTTGACTAATCTTTTGGGAATTTTATTTTGATTAGCAGCCTTGTATTGTTTGACTAGTCTTGTCAATCGTACCCGATTAGTAATGTATTGAGATAAGTTTAGTTCATAGTTTGATTGAATCCCAGACTGAATGGTTTGCACGGTTTGTTGAAATTCGTCGGTGCTACCTTCGGTTAACAAACAGTGTTGATGCAGATAGGGATAACGCTGAATCAGATCGCCGACGGAGTTAGTTACAATTTCGATGCGGTGGCTATGACGAGGTTCTGACTCTAGGCTACCGTCGATTAAACGAGCCAAACGCTTAATCCTTAGATAATATTCGGTGTTTTGAAAATCTTTGACTAACTGTCTGAGTTTGCGGGCGGTGCGAGAATAAGCTCTCCCTGGAGGTAATGCTCGCTCAATTAAAATTAGCAATTCAATAATTTCATATTTCAAATTAGGCTGCATCTGCCAACGATTGATTATAATGTGACAGCAACGATTAAAAAACAAAGGAAACTCTAGCTCTGCATTATTAGCATCAACTATTTTTTCCAAAGCCGTGCGAATGCGATTGTCTTGGTAGCCAGTACCTCTAACAAATAAATGATTAAATCTTTCTAATACTTCAATCGAAGATTCGCTTTGGACGCAATACAATAGATGATCGTAGATTTGCTGCTGTTCTTGTTTGGTTGAATGTGAAGTTTGTCGCGGTTGTATTCTGGTCACAATCAATTATCCTCCCCTTACTTTATTTAGGGAAAACATAAGATAAAAATGCTTAAATTTTTAGTATTAAAACTATAATTTATTCTTAAATAGTAAGACCTTATTTTGTTTAATGCTGTAAATTTTCAATCAAGATTTTTACTAATCACTTTAAGTGCATCTACTAAAATAAGCAAACTATAACAGCAGTCAAAAACTATAATTAAGTGTTTTCCGACCTAATTAGCACCATGAGCCTCTATTTCTCTTTAGCCGAACTCAGTATAATTCTCAAGAGTAATCCCTTAAATCTTGCTGCCAATGATTTAGATTTATCGGTATTTGGTATTACTACAGATACGCGCACTATTAAGCCTCAAGAAGTATTTGTGGCTTTAGTAGGAGAAAATTTTGACGGACACAACTTTGTCGAGCGAGCAGTAGAGCAAGGCGCGATCGCGGTTATTGTTGACCATCAAATAGAATCTGCAAATGTTCCCCAGTTTATTGTTGAGGACACTTTGGAGGCTTACCAACAAATTGCCCGCTGGTGGCGCGATCGCTTTAATATTCCTGTGATTGGGGTAACGGGTTCGGTAGGCAAAACCAGTACTAAAGAATTAATCTCTGCCGTCTTAAGCACGCAGAGTAAGGTACTAAAAACTGAAGCCAACTTTAACAATGAGATTGGTGTCCCCAAAACCTTGCTCCAAATTACCGCCGAACATGATTATGCTGTAATTGAAATGGCAATGCGAGGAGAGGGAGAAATTGCCCTACTGTCCCAGATCGCTCGCCCCACTATAGGAGTTATTACCAATGTAGGAACGGCTCATATTGGTCGTTTAGGCTCAAGAGAAGCGATCGCCAGAGCTAAATGCGAACTTTTGGCACAGATGTCCCATAATAGCAGCGCTATTTTAAATTACGACAATTCTTTGCTAATTGCAACCGCCGAAAAAGTTTGGCAGGGAAAAACAATTACCTATGGCTTGACGGGGGGAGATATCACAGGAGAAATCAACGGGGATACTTTAAAAACTCTGGCACATAATTTCCCTTTACCCTTACCAGGAGAACATAATGCCAGCAATTATCTAGCTGCGATCGCCGTAGCTCAAGTCTTAAACCTAGATCTTGCTCCCTTAGTTGCGGGGTTACAGGTTGAATTGCCCCAAGGGCGATCGCGGCGTTATGATTTACCTAGTGACGTAGTTGTTCTCGATGAAACCTACAATGCAGGTTTAGAATCGATGCTGGCTGCGATCGAGATGCTGAAGCAAACTCCTGGCAAAAGACATATTGCGGTGTTAGGCACGATGAAGGAATTAGGCGAACACTCACCCCAGCTACATCGTCAAGTAGGAGAAAAGACCCGAGAATTGGGTCTAGATCTTTTATTAGTCTTGGCAGACGAACTGGCAACTAAAGAAATTGCTGCTGGTGCCAAGGGAATTGCCGCTGAATGTTTTAGCGATCGCACTACTTTAAGCAATAGATTAAAAGAGATAATGCGTCCAGGCGATCGTATTTTGTGCAAGGCTTCTAACTCGGTTGGTTTAAGTAAAGTTGTTGAAGATTTAATTTGAGCAAGCAATAAAAAATGCAGAGATGTTTAATTGTATCCCTACATTTAGTCTTTCTAATTGTTAACTAATTAATAAGCATCCTGTAACTCATAAAAGTCAGGAGATATATAATCTTTACGCAAAGGAAAGCCTTCCCAATCTTCGTTCATTAAAATGCGCTTGAGATTAGGATGTCCTTCGTAAATGATGCCATACATATCGTAGCTTTCCCTTTCCTGCCAGTCTGCTGCTTTCCAGATCCAATATACAGAAGGAATTCTCGGATTCTCTCTAGGCAGAAAAACCTTGAGGCGGACTTCTTCTGGCTGCTCAATATTATCGCTAACTTTAATTAGATGGTAAAAGCTAACTAGCTCCTTTCCAGGACCTAAATCATAAGCCCCCTGACACTGAAGATAGTTATAACCATAAGCATATAGGGCAGTAGCGATCGGCAGCAATAAATCTGCCTCGATCTTAATCATTTCTACCTTGGAAGTATCAGGCGCTAAGGCCTCATTGTCAAAGCCGTTTTCTGTAAGCCAGGTAGAGGTTTGACCCGCCACAACTATTTCAGATGCTGCCTCGTTTTCTTCAGGATTCTGATTTTCTTTAGCTTCAGCCACGTTCTACCTCCTCTTTCTCTGCTGATTCTATTGCAGGTAACGGCATACCCATCGCTTCGGCCAGCTCTTTTGGTGGTGCTTGACGAGTTGCCGACTGAAGATAAGTACCATTTAAGATTGGCTCAACAGGATTCATATTATGCATCGTGCTGTAGTAACGATGAGTCTGTTCGACAGTTGAAGCTCGTTCCTGGATCGATTGATTAGAAATCTTTTTGCGTAGCTTAATAATCGCATCAAAGATAGCTTCTGGGCGAGGAGGACAACCAGGAATATATACATCCACAGGTATGAGCTTGTCGACACCCCTGACAGCAGTTGTCGAGTCACTACTAAACATTCCGCCAGTAATAGTGCAGGCACCCATGGCAATCACATACTTAGGTTCGGGCATCTCTTCATACAGACGAACCAAAGCGGGAGCCATTTTCATGGTAATTGTGCCAGCAGTAATAATCAAGTCCGACTGACGAGGACTAGAACGAGGTACTAAGCCATAGCGGTCAAAATCAAATCTAGAGCCAATAAGGGCGGCAAATTCGATAAAACAACAGGCTGTACCGTATAACATGGGCCATAGACTAGATAGTCTTGCCCAATTATAGAGATCGTCTACCGTAGTCAAAATAACGTTTTCTGATAAATCCTGGGTTACCTTGGTCGGGCTAATCGGATTGAGTATTTTTTCTTGTTGCTGTTGTTCAAATGTTGAAGAATTCATGACCATTCTAAAGCTCCTTTTCTCCACGCATACACTAAGGCAATTACCAAAATGGCAATAAAAATTAGGGCTTCGACAAATGCTAACAATCCTAAACGGCTGAAAGCTACTGCCCAAGGATATAAAAAGACTGTTTCTACATCAAAGACCACAAACACCAAAGCAAACATATAATAGCGGATGTTAAACTGAATCCAAGCACCGCCAACAGGTTCCATACCAGATTCGTAAGTTGTTTGGCGTTCTGGACCACCATCACCAGGTCTTAATAGTTTCGAGGCAGTTAAAGCTAGGGCTGGGACTGCGCTACAAATGAGTAAGAAACCCAAGAAATATTCATAACCGTTGAGAACAAACAATTTTTATTTATTACTCCCTAGTGAGTTGTGTATGTCGTTACTATATTTGTTTACTTTATACTAATTGTAATGGAATTTAGAAGTTGAAAAAGCAAAAAGCGATCGCCAATAAATATCTTAATCTTAAAAGATTAATTAGAACTAAGATAAGTAGAAGTCAGAAAAAACCCAACAGCACGTCCTGCTGATGGGCTATAAGTTTTGATTACTGCTTAAGCATGACCAATACGAGCAATAGTCAGCACACTAACCAAAAGTCATAATAACCAAGCGGGTGTTACTAACTCCAGCAAGAGAATCAGCAGCAACGCCAAGGGAACATATTTAACAAAATTGTCAAAAGCTCTCACTTAACGATCGAGATTACGAAGCGTTTTGATAGATTTGTTGTTCTCGATTAATAAACACCCCAGCTAAGGCTTGATAAGCTTCAGTCCAAGCGGTCATCACTTCTTCGGTTGCTGCATTTCCCAACACATCCTTAATTGCCTGTAACAAACATTCCCCCACTATATGATACTGTTCTGGTAAAACATGAGTTTGTACATGACGATGAGCAATTTTATCTACCATTCCTTTTAAAGATTCTAGATCGTCAATATGAGTAGCGTAACTATAAACAGCAGTAGCAAGTTTAGCGGGTTGATTACCATTAGCCTGTGCAGCCATATCGAACTGTGCTTTCACTTCTGGATGGGTGTCAAACATAATTTCGTACATCCGAGTAGTAATTTTTTTACCTTGTAGTTTAATTACAGGGGCGGTGGATTTGACGATATCAATAGTTTTTTGACTAACTCCCTTCTTTGCTGGAAGATGTTCGGAAAAAGCCAGGGTAAATGCCAGATTTTCTTTCGCTTGCACTGCATGGGGTGCATTAGCAGGCATAAAAATAAATACTCCTGGGGCTAAAGCGATATCTTTTCCTTCTAAATTAAGATTTCCCGTACCTTCAATTACAGTTATGACCGCATTACGAGTGGAGGTATGTTCGTCAATATCTGTACCTGCTGCTAAACAGAATAAGCTGTATTGGCTGTTGTTATCCTTGACTAAAACTTTACTGTCGATCCCATTGGTGGGGTATTCAATTAAATCCTGTAGTTTAGCATTAAAGGAATTGTTAGCTGTTGCGACTGTCATGATTTTCTCCTTTGTCTTTTGTTGTTTAGTTATTACACTCGCTATATCGCGTCTCTACTGACTGATAAAAACGATATAACCGATGTTTTTTCCCTGCTGTTGAAAGCTACGGCGCATCTGTAAGACTCTATGACGCAGACTGGGTTTAATTAAAACATTCGAGATAATTTTGACTGTTCCTAATAAACCTTCATCCGTGATCATTTGATCGAGATTAAGTAATCCCATCTTTCCTGTTTGCTGTTGCTGTATATTTAAACCAGCATCTTTACAAGCCTTTGACCACTCCGAGACAGTTAAAGGATTAGCATTGACTCGAATAGATTTAGATAAGCTTTTACGCACTTGTTCGGCATTATCGCGGACAAGCATTTCATGGGAAAGAAACTTACCCGCTGGTTTGAGACAGTTTCTAATTCCCGATAATATCTTGGCTTTTCCTACATCCGACTGCATGCTGAGGATCGCTTCGGCTAAAACATAATCAAACTTGTCTGTAATCTCATCTAACTGAAAAATATCTCCTTCTAAAATAGTCACTCGGTCTGATAATCCCGCAGCTTTGATATTTTCCCTAGCTTTAGCCACGCTATTAGGGTTTTTTTCGATGCCCACTACACGCACGTTAAATCTTTTAGCTATTTCAATGGCACTTTCGCCAAAGCTTGCTGCCAATTCTAATACCGTCTCTCCTGGTTGGAAATTAGCCCAAGTAAACAATTGTTCTGTGGCTGCTTTTCCTCCAGGACGTAAGATTCTCTTTCCTACTGCTGCTAAGACTTGATGACCAGGGACGGTAGCAAAATTAAGAGTAGTTGTCATGAGTTATATCCCAACTTGATACTCTTACTTTGACATTAATTTTATGACTCGTCTTTGAGGTAGCTCATGTTTTGTTTGAGAATAAAGTTTTGTTTAAAAGCATCGATCGCAGGTTACAGTAATTTTTAAAATGTGTTGTCAGGAAAACTTAGGTTGGTGTCTTCGGCTCATAAAGTAACCAAAAATACAGAAATATCTAATAACTTACTTAACGTTTGCTTGTAAGCTCGATTACGCAAAACAACATTTTTACTTCAAATTAATAAACTGGGACTATTTTCCAATAAATGTTAGTTAAAGGTTACTCGTCGCTAGCTCAATTACAACAGCTTTCAATTTTTCAAGATTTAGAGATCGCCCAATTAGAAAGTCTCGTTCGGTGCAGTTACGTTAAAGAATATCAGCAAGCTGAAATAATAATGCATGAAGGCGATCGCATCCCCCAACAACTGCATGGTTTGATTACAGGAAGACTAGAAATAAAAAAAGCTGCCGATAACGGTAAAGAAACAATAGTGCGCCTGATTCCTCCATGTGAAATTTTTGCTGCGCCAGCCATTTTTGGTAACGGAATTTCCCCAGCAACCGTCATCGCTCAAGTAGAGTCGCAAATATTAACTATCGACCGCGAAACTTTATTACGGGTAATTTCTCAGTCGCCAGAAATTAGCTTGCGGATACTAGAAGTATTTAACCAACGTCTACAACAACTTCACAATACCGTACACGGACTAATTTCCGAACGAGCAATAGTGCGTTTAGTGAGATTGCTTCAATATTATGGCGATGCCTACGGCTATGCTTCGCCAATCCGCGATGGGACTTATTCTGTAGCCCAAGGCGATCGTTTAAATATTAAACTACCTTACTATCAAATCGCTCGCAGTATTGGCATCACCTATGAAGAATGTGTGCGGCTGTTTAAAAAACTGAAGGGAAGTGTGATTTATAAAAGAGGCGGAACAATTATTGTTCAAGATTGGAAACAATTAGCAGCAGCAAGTGAACAATAATCAATCGCCTGAATGGCTAAAGAAATGTCCTAACTCTCCTCTCCAAAGCGCAAGGGAAAGTAAATACGGTAATGACTATCAAGTCACTGAGAGATAGATGAACAGTACCGAAGACGCTACCGCCAAATTGGACGATGAGAATTGGTCCGACTAGAATGATATTGGCGATCGCCAATAACTAGATCATCAAATAGTTGCGGAGAAATATCAAATGAAAGATGATTAGCGCGGGTGAACTGTTTTTCTGGATCTCGATCGGGAGGGGATAAATCGGGTTCGGCACAACTATCTGTCAAAGAGATCTCGCTCAAAGATGTATTATTAATAATAATTATCATTAATTTATATAGATTGCTCAGTTCCTGATGACTTTATCTATCTCTAGCGTAGAATACGATCTTTTATACGAAGCAAGTAACCAAAATCTACAACATAACTTAGCTTTAAACGTCAATTTGGTATTACTCCCAGTGAATGTTTGACGGGAAAGTCAATCGAGTAAGGAAGTTTTAATGATAACGAAATATTTCTCTACTCTTCTAATTTAAAAAGCTTACTCGG
>JBHJNW010000161.1:0-5377 GCA_050330395.1 Pleurocapsa sp. | reverse complement strand
AACTTTCTCCCCTCGGTGGACATTCCCTTGCGCCTTCGGACGACGCGGGCTTCCACCGCTCCCTTTCTCCCAGTCCCCCCGCACCTCCAAAACAAGCAAATTAAATGCGTGACAGCTTAGCCATCAACTATTAACAAATAATCAGTAGTAATCAGTGGCGAAACAAGATTTGATATAATTACCTTTCCTAAACCTAAAGTGTTGAGAGAAGCAAGCCATTTATACGCCTCCTTTAGCTCGTTTAATTGAGCAGTTACAGCTGTTACCAGGAGTAGGTCCTAAAACCGCCCAAAGATTAGCCTTGCACCTGATCAAACGCCCAGAGACAGAAGTTCAGGCATTAGCTCGAGCTTTAGTGGCCGCCAAACAACAGGTTGGTCTATGTAAGATCTGTTTTCATCTTTCTGCTGAACCTGTTTGTTCGATCTGTAGTAATCCAAATCGCGATCGCACTACTGTTTGTGTAGTAGCCGATTCCCGCGACACGATCGCTTTAGAAAAAACTAGAGAATATCGCGGTTTGTATCATGTGTTGGGTGGAGTTATCTCTCCTATGGACGGCATTGGCCCTGAACAACTAAATATTGAAGCTTTAGTTCGCCGTGTTACCAAAGAGCAAATTAAAGAAATTATTTTAGCAATTAGCCCCAGCGTGGAAGGGGAAACCACTACTTTATATATCAACGGACTACTCAGACCTTTTACTAAAGTAACTAGGATCGCCTTTGGCTTACCAATGGGAGGAGATTTAGAATACGCTGATGAAGTAACTCTTGCCAGAGCTTTAGAAGGTAGAAGGGAATTAGATTAAAGTCAAAAGTCAAAAGTCAAAAGTTTTTGAAGCTTTACTAGTAATTGCTCATGGCTCACCTGACAACTCGTTCCCGTTATGACCATGATATATTGATTAAGATTCGTGAAATTTAGATAAATTGTGAACATTAGTACCCTGCCGTAAGAAGATAGGGCTGGTGTTCACTGCGTAAACCGACGTTGTTTGGGAATTGAAGAGATAAAAACTATGACTACAGAAGGATGTTTGAGAGTGGGGCAAGAAGCCCCCGAATTTACAGCTACCGCTGTTTTTGACCAAGAATTTAAAACTGTCAAGTTATCTGACTATCGTGGTCAGTACGTTGTGTTATTTTTCTATCCGTTGGACTTTACTTTTGTTTGTCCAACTGAAATCATTGCCTTTAGCGATCGCCACGGAGACTTTAAGTCGCTTAATACCGAAATTTTAGGCGTATCAGTAGACAGTGAATTTTCTCACCTAGCCTGGATGCAAACCGAGCGTCAACAAGGTGGTATTGGTGACATTGCTTATCCTTTGATTTCTGATATTAAAAAAGAAATTAGTAGTGCCTACAATGTTCTCGATCCTGAAGCGGGAGTTGCTTTACGAGGCTTATTTATTATTGATCCTGAAGGGGTAATCCAGCACGCAACTATCAATAATCTTTCGTTTGGTCGCAGCGTAGATGAAACTTTACGTACTCTTAAGGCAATCCAGCACGTACAGGCTAATCCTGACGAAGTTTGTCCAGCCGGATGGCAAGAAGGAGATCAAACTATGAACCCAGATCCAGTTAAATCTAAAGTTTACTTTTCAGCCGTCAATTGAAAAACTTAAACTAACTTCCAGCTCAATCATCAAATAAACAGAGGGGTATTTCACCCCTCTTTTGTTAGGTAGTCATGAACGGTGAGCTAATAGCTAAATTATTCACTAACCTTTTGCTTGCCTTCTGTAAGGCAATTGTGCATTCTGAGAGTTGCCGCTGCGGCATAGTCTCTTTGTGCAGGAGTATCAGGGTTAAAAGCATTGCCGACTTCTTGATCTGGTGAAGCTACACCACAGTATGCGGACATAGCTTGAATAGTTTCAGCACCCCAATGATTAGCAATATCAGAGAAGTTGGTAGGTTGTTGGTTAGTTACTAGTTGAGCTGATTCGCCCTGTTTCATCTGAGAAAATTTGGCAGCATTTTGCAGTACAGCAACCAACTCAGCTCTAGTAACAGGAGTAGCAGGTTTAAACGAACCATCGGGATAGCCCTTGACAATTTCGTTTTCTTTAGCCCACTGAATTTTAGAAGCACTCCAACGCGAGGAATCTACATCAGGATATGGTTGAGTTGGCACTGATGTGGCTGGTTCTAAATTTAAGCTATCAATAGTTTCCAAAGCGCCATAAACCATTGAGACTAACTGTTCTCTAGTCAATGATTCGGTGGGGCGAAAAGTTTGGTCTTTAAAGCCGGCAATAAAACCAAGAGCTACAGCTTGTTCAATCTCGTTTTTGTAGATATCTCTAGAGATGTCACTAAAGTTAGAACTTGAGCTGGCCGTAGAAGTATCAGGCACGGGAGCATCTCCCGCAGCAGCGATCGCGGTTGAGTCTCCGCTAAAGAAGTAGTGACCTAACACCTTACCTTCGTAAGCTTTTTTCGTAAATTCCCAGCCTGGATTGAGGTTAATTTTGAGATATTGCCCATTGGCTGCTTTGCCGTTAGTTTGACCGACAACGAGATCAGAACCACCTTGATAATTTTTGGCGACTAACTGAAGTTGCTCTCCCTTGGGGACAACATCAAGCCGGTAATTTTGGCTAGTATCTTGTCCATCAAGACGTACAGAATAACCATTGCTATCAGTAGAACGGCGACAGCTACCTGTAAAATCGAAGGTCGTCCACAGAGGCTCAACAACAGTAGGCTCAGAACCAGTTGTACTCCAACACTGCTGTTTACCTGGAATTTGTTCAATTACCGTCAAATTATAAAGTCTTCCGGCGGGGATAGCTACAGCAATCACCTGTTCTTCAGGAACGGGTTCTTCGGTATACTGAGCCAAAACAGGCAGTAAGGGAGTTGTTAAAGCGATCGCACCAGTAAAAATTGCTGCTAACTTCAACTTTTTAGATAATTTCATAGTATCTCTTGTATGGTGTATCGATAATGATTAAAGCTCAAATTTGCAATTTCGTCCCCCTTAAGTGGAAATTATGGGTAATTAATTAAAAAATTGTTAAATTTCCTTAAGCTTGAGGATTCGATAATTCGTTCTGTGACAGGGACTGAAGTTTCGGCCTAAATGTTCCTTGATTTATTCTCCGATTGCCATAACTAATGAGCTGACAACAATCGGGGCGGTGATGGCGCGCAGAATTCGATTTCCTAAAGAAACGGGTTGAAAACCGAGAGCGATCGCTTTTTCTACTTCTATTTCTGTCCAGCCTCCCTCACAACCTGTGGCAACGGCTATTGCGGGCTGAGTTCGATTTGGCAACAAACTCCAGAGAGTCGGGATATTTCTCCGCGCCACGCAAATGTATTTATCTTGGTTAGATTTAATCTGATTAAGAGCCGAACTAAACTTAACTGGTTCAAAGAGCTTGGGTACAACTTGCCTTTCGGACTGTTCCGCTGCTTCGGCTGCAATTTTGCGCCAGCGTTGGACTTTATTTTGACTAGGTTTAAGGATCGTGCGATCGCTAATTACGGGCAGGAAATTACTGACTCCCAATTCTGTGCAGCAGCGTATTATCTGTTCGTAACCGTTTCCTTTTGGCAAAGCTGTCAGCAGGCTAAGAGAGATAGGCAATTCTGTGTCGATCTCGACTGATTCAATAATCTGTGCCGATTGTTCCACGATTTCGGCTAACCAAGAATTACCTGTCCCATCCATCGCTACAAAGCGATCGCCATTATTTAACCGTAATACCCGCAACAAATAGTGCTGTTGCTGAGCATCCAAACTAATCTGTTGCTGCCTTATTTGTTCTGATTTAACTACTAAACGATAAACCAATTAACTTTGCTGATTAATTGTTAAGTGCGGTATGCGTTTTAATCTTATCGTTTTTCTATGTTATCTTCTCTGAAAAAATCCCGTCATAATGAGCAATATGATGACTTTCTTAACTACAAAATGAAATCACTACAGTTACCATCAGGAAGAGAAATACCGATACTCGGACAGGGAACATGGCGCCTGGGGGAAAAAGCCAGCCAGAAACAGGCAGAAGTTAATGCGTTACGTTTGGGAATAGATTTGGGCATGACGCTAATTGACACTGCCGAGATGTATGGTGAAGGTGGTGCAGAAAAGATAGTTGCCGAAGCAATTTCTGGTTGTCGCGAAGAAGTATATTTGGTAAGTAAGTTTTATCCTTACAATGCGAGTTATCAAGGGGTAATTCAGGCTGGCGATCGCTCTTTATCCAGACTTAAAACAGATTATCTGGATTTATATTTACTTCACTGGCGCGGATCTGTTCCATTATCAGAAACTTTAGCAGGATTGCAGCAGCTCAAACAGGCAGGGAAGATTTTAGATTACGGCGTAAGTAACTTCGACACAGACGACATGGAAGAGGCGGAGTCTTTACCTGGAGGGAAAGAAATAGTTACCAATCAGGTGCTTTATAATTTGTTGCGACGCGGTATTGAATGGGATTTATTACCCTGGTGCAGACAGCGTAAAATTCCGATTATGGCTTATTCACCCGTAGAACAACAGGCTTTTGTCAATGATTCTCAGTTGGGAGATATTGCAGCTAAATATAATGCGACATCAACCCAAATTGCCCTGAGTTGGTTATTGCATCAAGACAGTGTTATTTCTATTCCCAAAGCGACTAATCCCGATCACGTCAAGGAAAACCGCGCCGCTTTGGAGATTAAACTGGCAAATGAAGATTTACAAGAGTTAGATCGTGCCTTTAAACCGCCAAGTCGCAAAATGTCTTTGGCAATGAGATAATTTAGACTACTCACAGCTAATTAAAATACAATGCCCGAAGGCCCAGAAATTAGGATTGCTGCTGATCAAATAGCTAAAGCGATCGCTTTTAAGCCAATTAAACACATTTTCTTTGCTTTTGAGCATCTTAAACTATACGAGGAGCTACTAGCAAAGCAGCTAGTTACGGCGGTGGATACTAAAGGAAAAGGGATGTTGATTCGCTTTGATAACGGCTTGAGCATTTATAGCCATAATCAGCTTTACGGCAAGTGGATGATTTGTCAGGCTGATAATTATCCTGAGACTAAACGCCAGTTAAGATTAGCCATTCATAATGAGAAGCACTCAGCATTACTTTATAGTGCTTCGGATATGGAGGTGTTGGACGCAGATGCGATCGCTATTCATCCTTTTTTGAGTCGTCTCGGTTTAGATATTTTAAACAACCAAACAACTACGAGGAAAGTTAAAGCCAGGTTACTTAACAAAACTTTTGATCGCCGACGCTTTACTAGTACAGCTCGGCGTAAATAAACCAAGTATTAAATAGCCAAAACTTTACCCTTATATGTCCACTTAAAAGGTTTAGCCATTGTTTGATTAAAGTAGTCGATAAATTCGAGAATTC
>JBHJNW010000160.1:0-5162 GCA_050330395.1 Pleurocapsa sp. | reverse complement strand
CACCAGTAGAACAATATATGTTTCACGTCTTACCAAATTTGCCAGAAAAAGTCTTACCCAAAGCTACTCAAACTAGGGTAACTCCAGAAGAAGCAAAAGAATGGTTTGCCAAAGTATGTAAACCACTTAATCAACTACTGCAAGACAATGACTATCTCGTGGAAAATCGTTTTAGTGCTGCGGATGTAGTGACAGGTGGTGTATTGTTATGGGCGTTGAAATTAGGAATGCTTAAGCAAGAGAGTCCAGTCAAATCTTATATCACTAAATTAAGACAACGCTCGGCTTTACAGACGGCTGATGTTGATGTTTATGCCAAGATTGATTGAGGCGATCGCGTAGCGTACCCTTCGGGTAATCGCACGAACCCAACAGCTACACCTCGATAAATTTCAATTGCCTTACACTCAGATGGTTATGGAGCTTACCGTCATCAAAAACGCCGTCAGAGATGTTTGGCTCATCTGTCACTAAGAATCGATTGAATTATTTTTATTAGGCATTTAAATTGGGCATTTAAAAAGTTGTAGAAACTATATTGTTATTATTCCCTTATTCACAAGCCACGCCATCATTATCTCTATCTCTAGGGCTTGTGTAGTTTGGATCTCCAGGGGTAAATCTAGATAGCCCCAAACTCTTTAGATATTTACAGCTACCAGCAACATATCCTCCACTACTATTAGAAGTTGGATTACTTACTGTTGTAGTTGGACTTGATACTACTGGTCTTTCTCCACGTCTCCAATCTTCAGGAGTAATAAAAGTAGAGTCATTCCAAAATCCCATCTTCTTATTCTTGGCTAGTTTCTCTGCTTCTATATAAGAATTACCATCTGGGCAGTTACTTAAATATTTGTGGTAGACAATTGCTTGACCCTTTTTAAGCATAGATTGATTAACATTTACTTGATTATTTAGTACCTCTGCAACTGTCCTACCATAACGATCGGTATCAACTATATTAAGTTCTACCACTGTGCCTACTGGTATAAAGGCATTCAGAGTAACAGTGCTTACTCTACCTTGTGGTTGAGAATCTTCTGGGGCATCAATACAAGCTAATCTAACTTTCTTGGAACTATTATCTTGAGTATTAACTACTGAAATTGTATCGCCGTCATGTATTTTAGTTACTTTGTAGTTACTTGCTAGGGCAGATGTAGGGATTGCTATAAAGGCAATTAGCCCAAGTAAAATAGTTAATTTCATAGTTTATCAAAGTTAGATATTAATGGTTCTAATCTAACTTTGAGCTACGTAGTGTGACATGGGAGCAATCGGAAAAAGTTGGTTGAGTCTAGGGCGATCGCCAAAGTTAGAGAAGATTTGGAAGTTTAAAGATGTTTTGGCGTAAAAAAAAGTAGCCAGAGTTTAAAAATAGTAAAATTAGGGGAATTTTAAACATTAAAATCCTACCGAATAATTTATCTTTCGGTAAGATAAATATAGTTTTTTTCTTAAATTTGTCCCAAATAATGTTAGCTAGTAGCGGGATAAATTCTCCAAGTCAAGATAGAATTTGTGAAATCAGACCAAGCTCCTGAAAGCCATTGACAACGGGCGTGTAAAATAATTTTCGCATTGGATTCTAGCCAAAATTTACCGTTACCTTTTAAACGTAAGTTAACAGCTTGACGGATTAAACTTTCGATAGCTCCACTGCCAATTGGCAAATTTAATTGAGCGATTTTATCATAGTTAAATTTCCCTTGATATAGGGGTTTATTAAAATAATTAATCTGACTTGTTAGAATTTTTCTACGAGAACCACGAATTGATTTTCTATGATGTTTCATCTGTTCAAGTAAATCAAGAATTTTGCCGTTTTTTAAATCCTTACGGGCTATTTTAAACCAAGCTTTTCTTTCTTTTTCATTATTAAAAGCAGCCTCGGCAAAACGCTGCAAATGTTCTGTAGCATGATAAAAATCGACAAGATAATGGATTTTTTCGGCACAAGCTAAACGATTTAATAAAGGAGGTATATGTAGCCAAATCCAGTGGGAGCATCCACTTTTGGCAGATTTAATCAAATAGCCAATAAACCATTAAGATAAGCACAACGAACAGAAAGGATGTGTGGAACACTATCAATATGCCACTGTGCGCCAGAGATTTTAATTCTAGCTCCAATCTGTTTGATGGCTGATTCAACAGATCCAGAACCAATAGAACAAAGTTGTTCAGCTTGATAATAGCTGTAATTAACAATCCGAGTCTGATGTTTATCTAGATAAGCCCTAAAATTCTGGAATTTTTTACCTTGGCAATGAGTAAACAAAG
Organism: Pleurocapsa sp.; assembly: GCA_050330395.1. Taxonomy (GTDB): domain Bacteria; phylum Cyanobacteriota; class Cyanobacteriia; order Cyanobacteriales; family Xenococcaceae; genus Waterburya. The sequence goes on along the minus strand of JBHJNW010000160.1, from coordinate 2,876 downwards.
CCCTAGCTTGCGAGACTAAACCTTGCCATAATAAAGCTTTAGCAGCTTTAAGTCGCTTGAGAGAGCCACCCACTTTATAGAGATTTTCCACCAGATGAAACCAATCTAAAATTTCACACCGAGATGATTGATCACTGCCAAATTCTCTGACTAAATTCCACACTCCATCATGACCGTCACCTAGGCAAACTAAAGGGTTAACTAAATGTTGACTATTAACATAATCAACTAATGATTGATTCTCATCAAAAAAAGCACCGTAATATGTACTTTGCAACCGAACAGTTTTATAGTCTCGCCAATGACAACCAGCTTTAGGCTTGCCTCTGAGTCGAACTTTGCCACCGTCCACACTGACTTCTGAAATTGCTTGTTTAGCTTGTGGTAGTTGAATATCTTGTGCCAAAACGAGTTTTTGTTGAGTTGAGTGACCGACTTTGACTCCTGTTAATGCCTCAATCTCGAACTCAGCATTTTGATATGATTCGTTAGCTGCTAGCCTTAAACAGCACTTTTGAAGTAGTGGGCTTAATCGACTTCTCGGTTCTAGTCCAATGGTAGGGTAGCTGAATGAACCTTTTAGTTCAACCTCGTTACCAAAGACAAATTGAGGATGCTGATAGCTATACTCGGTTTCATCGGGGTGAATATTAGTCGCAAATTCAATGGTGATTAACTCTTTTTCTCCTTTGGTGTCGATTACAGAGGAGATTTCTCGTTGTTGAATTAATGTCTGTAAGCTGACAACACAGTCATTTGTCATTTCGTGATGCGCTCTTGCCTGGTGGTCGAATAATTCACACCACCCACGACCGTTAGGTTCGTAAAAATTCCTGAAATTTGAGCAAGTAAAACAGGTGTTTAATGGTGTGACTGCTGTTTGTGTCATTATAGTTATTGACCTCTTAATAGATGGTTATTAAAGCGATCGCGTATCTTTCCACGGAGAGCGATCGCTTTTGATTGAAGACTTTGCATTTTCTTTGGTTAACTTAGCTGGCTTGCGGATAAATGCTTCTCGTTTCCTTTTCGTATGTTTTTATTGTATACTGTCTGCAAACACTTGTCAACCATCGGTAGACAATATACAATAGAATAAAAGTTGGAAAACAACTTATGAATACATTGCAAGTCAAGCGAGTTAAAACAAGTGTTATTGATTTCCCTGGTTTGGGACAGCGAATAAAGGAGGCAAGAGAAAAGGATGATCGTTCTTTAGTTCAAATTTGTAAGGAGTGTGATATTAGCAGAGCTTACTGGTATCAGTTAGAGGCAGAAGATATGCGCTCGGCTGTTACAGAAGAAGTAATTAGAAAAATAGAGGCAGTATTGAATATTGATTTAGGAGTCAGTTTTAATGATTAATCTTTAAAAATTAAAGCTGTCAACATTAACTTAGCTATTACCAAAGAGAAATTTGCCTTCTCGTAGCAGCTTGCCACATATTAAAAATCGCCAAAGCGATCGCTTCCCGTCGAAAAGTTAGCGATCGCCTTGGTACCAAATATCCCCGTAAAGGAATAATCAATTATGTACATTTTAAATGGTGTGGTGAAAAACTGCACCCTTCGTTCGACACAGACATTCAAAACTCGCTCAAAAAGGGAGGTGTAAGATGAGCATTTTAAGCACCTCGCCAGTAAACACCAGACATTTCGACATGGAGATCGCGGCTGCACTAGGAAGCTTTGAAGCAGCAGTAATACTTCAGCAGTTACATTACTGGACACAAAAACAAGGAATTGGCGTAATCATAGACCAGGCAAAATACATTTATAACACTTTCGAGCAGTGGGTAAAAAACCAATTTACTTTCCTGTCAGTATGGAAATTTAGAAAAGCAATGAGTTTATTACGCTCGCTGGAGATAGTAAAAGTTGTTAGGTACCAATCTCGCCAATGGAATCAGACAAATTATTACAATTTGAATTACGATAAATTAAGAGAGTGGGCAGAGGCTCAAAACATCGAAATTTCCGAGATGTGTGTTAGCACAGCTCAAGATGTGAAGAGTCAAACTCTTGAAATGAGAAATAACCAACTCTCATATATAGAATCAAAGAGTACTACCAAAAAAGAAACAACAAAACAAAAGAGCGATCGCCTTAGTAACGAAATAAACTCAATTGCTGCTGCCTCACCTAAACAAGCTTTACAGGAAGAAATAAGCTCAAGACAAAGATTAGATAGTTCAGCCCAGTTAAATGCTTTTAATAGCCAAAATAAACAAGAATCAGAACAGAACAAGCAAAATATAGGTGAGGGAATAAACATCCTTAAAGTTGATTGTATAGTCAACAAAAAATGGCAGGATTTAATACTACTATTAGATAGTACGGGAATACCAATAAACAAGACAGTAACTAGTCTGCTGAAGTTGTATCCCTCTGAAAAAGTAGAAAATGCGATCGCCCTATTAAAGGCTAGGAAAACAGAGCAACACATACCAAATCTGTCGGGCTATTTCGTGGCAGCCCTTAAGGGTGATTGGGGCAGTAAAATTTTAATCGGAAGCGAATCGAAAGGCGATCGCTTTAATCAGGAAATAGACACAGCAGCAGTATTTAGTCATTGGTATGACTTAGCTCGTGAGCTTGGCTATTGCTCAGGTCAGCAAATCCGAGAGGGAGAGCAATGGGTTAAATTGTCTGGAGCTTGGGAGAAGTGGGCAGATGCTGTCAAGCGAGGATATTCACTCGAATATTTGAAGAAGATAATGAAGCGGAACCAGGGGCAGTGAATTATTTTGTAGTAAATTTCTGGTTCTAACGGATTTTGTGGGTCAACTACTTTCAAGGGTTTGGCGACCGTTCATCGAGCTAGCAATCAGCAAATTATGAAGCCAATTATCATGGTAGCGAAAGCCATTGAGATCG
>JBHJNW010000159.1:0-38512 GCA_050330395.1 Pleurocapsa sp. | reverse complement strand
AACAGTAGGCATACACCACTTTTCGGTGTCATTGAAATCATTTGATTAACTCCCCTAGTTGTCAGCCAATTTTAAATTTTATCTATTTACTTTTTCACTGGCTTGACTGCGCTAACAGCAAAACCTCTTTTGTTCAACTCTTCATTGAGAGCCAGGTTATTTTCAACTCGGTCTACAAACATTACACCATTGAGGTGATCCATTTCGTGCTGAATCGCACGGGACAGTAAACCACTAGCTTTTAGTTTACAGGGTTTGCCTGATTCATTCTTATAAGATACTTCAATCGTCTCAGGACGAGTTACTTCTAAATAAACTCCTGGAATACTCAAACAACCTTCTTCGGAATTACAAAGATCGTTACTAGACTTAACAATTTTAGGGTTAATTAAAACTAGGGGAGGTTTGTCAGGCTGATCTAAAGCAATATCGATGACGATAAGCTGCTTGTGGATACCTACTTGGGGTGCTGCTAAACCGATACCATCAGCACTATACATAGTTTGCAGCATTTCTACAATCGTAGAGCGGAGTTGATCGTCTACTTTAGCAATACGTTTAGCTGGTTGGCGTAAAACGCGATCGCCTAGGTAGTGAATATTTAATGGCGGTTGTGCTAATTTTTTCTTTTCTACTGCTACAACAGTGGTCATATTATCCGATAGCGCAAGCTAAATTTTTCTTATTTACATTTTATCGCTAATTAAAAATTATCTGGTGTAACCACCAGGAGAGTTATCCCTCCATTCATCCGCGAACAAAATCGCCCAGATTAAGGATGATTAAATTGAAAATATTGATTTGATCGCCTATATTTTTTTGGGCGTTGCTGAATCGGGATATGAAAGTGAATCAGTTACTTTTATAATCTACTAAATTAGATTCAATACAAAGCTAAAAGCTAAAAGCTAAGAGCTATAAGCCGTAATATTCTGTACGTCATACTTAAAATCAGCAACGCCATTTTTTTCAGTCAACTATCAAAACGCGTTAAAACCATCAATGAGAGATTTGTATCCGCCAATTGAACCGTATCATCAAGGCAAGCTGAAAGTTTCCCAACTACACACTATCCATTACGAAGAATCTGGTAATCCTCAGGGCAAACCAGTAGTTTTTCTACATGGTGGACCAGGTGGGGGAATTTCTCCCCTGTACCGACAATATTTTGACCCTCAGCAGTGGCGCATCGTAATTTTCGACCAACGGGGTTGTGGACAAAGTACTCCCTACGCTGAGTTAAAAGAAAACACTACCTGGGATTTAGTTAGCGACATTGAAAAACTACGACAACATCTTAATATTGCCAAGTGGGTAGTATTTGGCGGTAGCTGGGGTAGCACTCTGGCTTTAGCCTATAGTCAGACTCATCCTGATAGCTGCCAAGGTTTAATTTTACGGGGAATTTTTATGTTGCGTCCCTCAGAAATTCGCTGGTTTTATCAAGAAGGGGCAAATTATATTTATCCCGATGCTTGGCAAGAATATCTCAAGCCAATTCCCTTGGCAGAAAGAGGCGATTTACTCACGGCTTTTTATCAAAGATTAACCAGTGAAAATCGTCAGATCCGTCTCGAAGCTGCCCGCGCCTGGTCTGTTTGGGAAGCCAGCACCAGCAAGCTAATTCCTTCGGTAGCCAGCCAACAACGTTTTGGTCTGGCAGAATTTGCCGAAGCTTTTGCCCGTATTGAATGCCACTATTTTGTCAATAAAGGGTTTTTTGAGCGGGAAAATCAATTAATCGAAAATATCGATCGCATTCGCCATTTGCCAGCAGTAATTGTTCAGGGGCGATATGATGTGGTGTGTCCGATGATTACTGCTTGGGAACTACACCAGGCTTGGCAGTCAGCTGAATTTATCGTCATCGCCGATGCTGGGCATTCGATATCCGAACCAGGAATCAAAGATGCTCTAATTGAGGCAAGCGATCGTTTTGCTGCGTTATAACTAAGGAAATAGACTATCTATTTTTATACCTAAATGTTTGCTTTAACCAAAAACACCTCTCGCCAGAGAGAAATTGCTGAAGTAGTATTTCGTAACGGTTGGGATTATGCGCGGGGGTTGTTAACTGGTAACAAATCTGACGAACCACGCCTGCCTTCTCCTGAAGTCTTACGCAACATCTTAATTGAGCTTGGCCCTGTATACGTCAAGTTGGGTCAGCTACTTTCGACTCGCCCCGATCTTTTGCCTGGTCGCTATGTAGAAACTTTGACCGACCTCCAGGCTAACGTACCTCCTGTTCCCTGGGCGCAGGTAGAAGTTTTAATTAAAAGCGAGCTATCTCAGCCGATCGAAGCCATTTTTAGCGATATTGACCGTAATGCGATCGCCGCAGGTTCTATTGGACAGGTATATAGTGCCATCTTAACCAGTGGACAAAAGGTAGCTTTAAAAGTGCAGCGTCCAGGAATCGATGTGGTCATTGCTCAAGATATTGCTTTAATCAAAAGCCTGGCAGAGTTAGTATCTCTAACTGAATTCGGCAAAAACTTCGACATGGTGGGTTTGGCAGAAGAATTTAGTAATGCTATTACGGCAGAGTTGGACTTTACTACGGAAGCTGAATATACTGAACAGCTACGCCACAATCTAACTGGAAGCAAGTGGTTTGATTCTCAACAACTGGTGATTCCCCAGGTATATAACCACCTGACCACTACCAAACTGTTAACTCTAGAATGGCTGGAAGGAGTGCCACTACTAGAAGCAAAAATACCTGAAATCAGACTAGACCAAGACGAAGCTACCCAGCGTCTCGAACTGACTACTGTTTTATTTAGAGCTTTCTTCCAACAGGTTTACATAGATGGTTTTTTCCATGCCGATCCTCATCCAGGCAATATTTTTTATCTTCAGGATGGTCGCATTGCTCTCTTGGATTGTGGCATGGTTGGACGCTTAGACCCCCGTACTCAACAGATTTTAACCGAAATGCTGCTGGCCATTGTTGATCTTGATGGTCGTCGCTGTAGTCAGTTGACCTTGGAATTAGCCGAAGGTGGTCAACAGGTTAATCTAAATCGCTTGACCAACGACTACGATAGTATGTTGCGCAAATACTATAATCGCAGTATTTCACAGATAAACTTTAGCGAGGTGATCTATGAAGTTTTGCAGGTATCTCGCAATAATAAAATCAGGCTGCCCAGTAACATGGGGCTATATGCCAAAACTTTAGCTAATTTAGAAGGTGTTGCCAGGGGTTTTTATCCTCAAGTCAATCTTTTAGACCAAATTAGACCTTTGATGGCAGATGTATTTCGCCGCCAACTTTTAGGAGAAAGACTAGCAGAAACGCTACTACGCATCGGTTTAGACTTCAAAAGTCTTTCCTTGCGATCGCCTCGTTTAGTCGAACTGCTGTTAGATCGAATTACTTCTGAAACCCTCAAATGGAATATTGATCTTCCTCGCCTTGATAGCTTAGCTATTAGTATCGAAGACTCAGCTAATCGTCTTTCTTTTAGCGTTTTAGTTGGCTCTTTAATTATGGGTGCAGCAATTATTTCGACTGGTTCTGCCACTACTCAAGTTTCGGTTCTCAGCAATGTTTTATTCGCCGTAGCCAGTCTTTTAGGTCTCTGGTTAGTTCTGAGTATCCTGCGCTCAGGAAAACTAAAGTAAAAGACGAGGCGTAGTTAAACAAGTTAAATAATTGTTACTTTTTAGCAGATTTATCCAAGTTCTACATTTGGCATAATCGCTGAATTTAGGCTTTTTTTAGCGCGTCTTTTTGAGGTTGGGAATTCTCTGGTAAACTTAACCACTATAAGCTGAGCTAATGTTTAAGAGTTTATAGCTGATTGAGCAAATTCTTCCATCAGCTCATTTGGTCTACGAATATATACTAATAAAAGCAACATAAGTATTATGATTATAGTTGCTAACAGGCACAATAATGTTGCACCAAGAAGCATAATGATTACCAAAGTAAATAATTATTATCATACTTTTGGTTAATTACTAATGTAGCTTAGATACGCAAATAAACTTAAATATCTCAGCAATTTGGCTTAGGGTTATGGTTTGATTAAACAATAACCTGCATTTAATCAGGAGAAAAAATTCATTTTTATAATTTAAAAGACGCTTAATCAAAAACTAAAATGAAGCTAAAAAAGCTAGGTTTAAAGCTAATAAGGTTAAATAAAAAATTGCTAAATCTCAATAATCGCCACTTTTTCGTCTTAGATGGGATAATTTTTTGTTTAACACCATCACTAGCAATTATTTTACGCTTAGATGATGATTTAACAGCACTAAAGGAATATTATAGTGGTCTGATTATCGCGACGATCATTTTTTCTTTAGTCAAAATCATCGTTTTTATGAGTGGGGGATTTTATAAGCGGTATTGGAAATATGCCAGTATTGATGAGCTAATTGAGATCGCTGGTTTAACTGCTAAGGCTGTGGCGATCGCAATAGTTCTATTGAATATCTTGCAATACGCTATCGGAACCGAATCAGAACTATATTTAGTTCCACGTTCTCTGCCATTACTGGATGGAATTTTAACCTTTGTCTTGATTGGCGGAGTTCGTTTTAGTATTAGAGCAGCCGAACGCAAAAATCAGCAACGAAGGAATTTTTATAAGCGCGATCGCGTCTTGATTGTCGGGGCAGGAGATGCGGGAGTATCTATACTTCAGGAGATGCGACGTAACCCCAAGCTAGGCTTTAATCCTGTCGCTTTTATTGATGATAGTCCCCAAAAACTGGGTTTAAATATTCAAGGGATTTCTGTAGTTGGCAACCGTTACCAAATTCCTGAGATTACTTCGGCGCAAAACATTCGCCAAGTGGTAATTGCCATGCCGACAACTTCTGGAAAAGTCATCCGAGAAATAGTTGACATATGTCAGGCGATCGGGGTTAAAGTCAATACTCTACCCGCTACTAATGAAATTCTCAACCATGCTAACAAGATAAATATTTTAAGAGAAGTCAACATTGAAGACTTATTACGACGCGAACCAATTCAAACCGATGCTCAAGGCGTTTCTCAGCTGCTAAGGGGTAAAGTGGTGCTGATCACTGGTGGAGGGGGGTCAATCGGCAGTGAACTATGTCGGCAAATCTTTCGCTGCCATCCAGCCAAAATGATTCTCTTGGGACATGGAGAAAACTCGGTATTTAACATTCAAGAAGAACTCCAGCAAGTTCTCCAAATACTTCAGCAGGAAGAATCAGACAGGTATCTAACAGATTTAGTTCCTTATATTGCCGATCTCAGAATTAAGGCTAGATTAGAGGATGCTTTTCGAGTCTATCAGCCCGACATAATCTTTCATGCAGCAGCCCACAAGCACGTTCCCCTAATGGAGTTAAATCCTCCCGAAGCAATTACCAATAATGTGTTTGGGACTAAAAATTTGCTTGACTTGGCGATTAAATATAACGTCAGTAATTTTGTGATGATCTCTACCGACAAAGCGGTCAACCCAACTAACATCATGGGGGCAAGCAAACGTTCGGCGGAGATGCTAGTTTTAAAAGCTGCTAGAGTCAGTGGCAAACCCTATGCTGTAGTTCGTTTTGGTAACGTTCTCGGAAGTCGTGGTAGCGTAGTACCTACTTTTAAACGACAAATTGCCAAAGGTGGGCCTGTGACAATTACCCATCCTGAAATCTGTCGTTATTTTATGACTATACCTGAAGCAGTTCAGCTAGTTTTACAGGCTTCGGTATTAAGTAGTCAAAATGAGCGAGGTCAAATTTTTATGCTGAATATGGGTCAACCAGTCAAGATTGTCGATCTGGCTAAAGATTTGATCGGTCTTTCAGGATTGGAAGTCGGCAAAGATATTGATATTGTCTTTACGGGATTAAGACCAGGAGAAAAGCTATATGAAGAGTTGTTGGTAGAAGGAGAAGAATATAATCCGACAGCCCATGAAAAAGTTTTAGTGGTTAAAAATGCCAGCCAAATCATACCTGAAAATCTAGATACAACTATCGATATTTTATGTCGGGCAGCCCAAAAAAATGATGTCAACTTAATTGTCTTTTTATTACAACGTTTGGTAGCAAGTTATACTACTAAGTATCAACAAATTGATGTAAATCTTGCTCAACAAAGCTTAGAGCAAATAATCAGCGAAACTTACGATCTCAACTCAATTATAGTTAGTCAGCAACAGGAATTTAATCCCCAGCCCAGTTTGCCTAGGTTTAACTATGTTACTCGTCTGACTCCCATCGAACTAGAGAGAGGACTAAAGCAGGCGATCGCCGAGGAAGAGTTAAGTCTCTACTACCAACCAGTGATGAATTTGGGAACGGGTGAGATTAGTGAACTTGAAGTTTTATTACGTTGGCATCATCCTCATTTAGGATTGACTTCTCCCCCCAAATTTATTGCTACTGCCGAAGAGTTAGGACTGATTATTCCTTTACAACGATGGATTATCAAAACTGTTTGTACTCAGCTCAAAACCTGGCAGCAGACGGCTAGTTTTAACTCAAATATTGGGGTCAGTATTAACGTACCTAGTCTTGAGCTTTTTCAACCAAGTCTGATCAAGCACCTGCAAGATAATCTAGAAACTAATCAACTTGCTCCCGAATTAATTACTTGGGAAATATCCGAATATTTGATTGGCGAAAATCCGCGGGAGGCGATCGCGATCATACCTCAGTTAAAGCAATTAGGTATTCAATTGCAGATCGATAATTTTGGTAGAGTAGCTTCAATCTATGGTCGGGTTAAGCCCAATTTACTCTATCGAGAATTTAAACGAGTCAAAATAGACCGCTGTTTGGTTAACTCAATTGCTAAAGACCAGCAATCCTGGGAGATCTTTAAAAAGATCGTACTCGATCTCAAAGATTACGGATTGGGAACAACGGTAACTGGACTTGAAAACCTATCTCAGCTAAATAAAGTAAAAGAAATTGCGGTTGATTATGGACAAGGCTATCTTTTATCACGACCTTTGAGTGCCGTAGAAGTAACCAAGGTTACTACTTGTAACCAAGCTATCTTCGACAAAAGTAACTTAAATTAATCTTTTAATTTTTGCTTAATTAATTTGGTTAACAAATCATCGCCAACCTAGTCAAAAAACAACTAACAGATGAACATAAGAGCAAAAAGCCAAAAATATCTCGATTTGTGGCGAAAATCAGCTAAAAGATCGATGAATCGCCAAATCTTTGCAGCAGCAATGATTGTTGGTCTATTGACTGGGTTAGTCAAATTTGCTGCTGTAGGCAAAGAATTGGTAGTTGCTTGGCGGTTTGGGACAGGGGACGAGCTAGATGCTTTTTTAATAGCGCTGGTAGTACCTTCGTTGGTGATCAACGTGGTGGCAGATTCGTTCAAATCAGCTTTAATTCCCGTATATATTAAACTACGAGAACAACAGGGCAATAAAGCAGCCCAACAACTTTTTTCGGAAGTCATAATTTGGGCATTGGGTTTATTGGTCGTAACGGCGATCACCACGGCGATCGCTGCTCCTTTATATTTGCCACTTTTAGCCTCAGGATTTACCACCGCAAAATTACAGCTGACCACCCGTTTACTATGGTTACTTTCACCGCTAATTTTACTGGCTGGGGTAATCAATATCTGGGGCGGAGTGCTGAATGCAGGCGAAAGATTTGCCCTGGCTGCTTTTTCTCCTGCCATTATTCCCCTAGTCACCGTGATTTTGCTGCTGAGTTTGCCTAATCTCGGAATTTATGCCTTGACTGGAGGTTTGATTTGTGGCTCTATCTTAGAGATAATTATTTTGGGCATCGGTTTACATCGCCAGAAAATCAATGTATTGCCTCAATGGGTAAGACACAAAGCCATTGCCAATCAAGTTGCTAGTCAATATGTTCCAGTCGCAACTGGTGCATTTTTGATGTGTAGTACTAATATAGTAGACCAATCCATGGCAGCCATGCTCGATTCTGGAAGTGTAGCCGCGTTAGGTTATGCTAATCGAGTCATTGCTCTACCTTTAACTCTAGCTACTTTAGCTTTAGGTACAGCAGTTGTTCCCTATTTTTCTAAAACTATTGCTCAGAAAAACTGGAGCAAAATCAGGCATACTTTCAACTATTATTTAAAACTAATTTTTATCACCACAGTTCCTTTAACAATTTTCATAGTTTTAGCTTCCAAGTTAATTATCCAAGTTTTATTTGAAAGAGGTTCGTTTGATGCTGAAGACACTCAAATAGTATCGCAGATTCAGATTTTTTATGCCCTGCAAATTCCATTTTATATCTCAGCTATTTTTGTAGTTAGATTGATCAATTCATTGGGAGTCAATCATTTTTTAGCGTGGGGATCGAGCATTAATTTATTAGTAAATATAGGTGCTAATTACGCTTTTGTGCAATGGATGGGCGTTAAAGGCATAGCATTGTCTACTAGCTGTGTATATTTAATTTCTTTTGTTTTTTTATATATACTAACCAAAAAACATTTGCAAAAAATATCACCAGAAAATACCTAATTTATCCAATGAAAATAACTTTAGTGATCTCCGCCCTTAGTTGTGGAGGAGCAGAACGCGTTTTAGTCTTGCTAGCTCAAGGCTTTATCGATCGAGGACATGATGTTACGATCATTACTTTGTCAGATAAGACCACAGATTTTTATCAGTTACCAGCAGGATGTTCTCGTCTGGCTTTGGGGATAATGGGTAATTCTTCTGGGTTAGTTGAAGCCGTCAAAAGTAATATCAAGCGGATGGCTGTGCTGAGAAAAGCCATTCGCTCTTCTACCCCTAATGTGGTAATTTCTTTTCTGCGCATTACCAATATTACGACCATACTTTCCCTAATAGGTACAAAATATCCCTTAATCGTCACTGAGCATAACGATCTGCAAGTTTTCTCCTATGGGAGATTGTGGGAAACTTTGCGTCGCTTGACCTATCCTTACTGTTCTGTAGTAGTCAGCGTCAGTCAAGGAGTCGATCGCGGGTTTAAATCACTTCCAGAAAGTAAAAGAGCGGTAATTTATAATCCGATAGTTATTAAAGATGATGGGCAGACTGACCCACTGCCTACTGAGGTTGACCCTGAGCAAAATTGGCTGGTCAGTATGGGTAGATTAACCAAACAAAAGGGATTCGATCTATTACTACAGGCTTTTGGGCAAGTCGCGCCTCAACATCCTGGCTGGCAGTTAATCATTTTGGGCAAAGGAGAGTTACAGCAACAGTTAGAGCAGATGAGAGATGATTTAGGCTTATCAGGCCGGGTTATTTTCACTGGGGCTCTTAGTAATCCTTTCACAGTTCTCAAACAAGCCAAGCTGTTTGTCATGGCTTCTCGTAACGAAGGTTTTCCTATGGCACACGGAGAAGCTTTAGCCTGCGGTTTACCAGTAGTCGCTACCGATTGTCCTAGTGGTCCAAGTGAAATGATTCGCGATGGCGTAGATGGTATTTTAGTCCCCAATCAAGATGTGGCAGCATTCGCAGCAGCAATGGATCGTCTCATGTCTGATGAATTGAAACGACAACAGCTGGCTGCCAAAGCTCCAGAGGTAGCTGCCAGATTTTCGATAGAGGCGATCGTTACTGAATGGGAAACTTTAATACATCAATTAGCGAGAGAAAAAAATTAAATGGGCAACAAAAAACGGATTACTTTCTTTCTTGATGCCTTACATGGTGGTGGTGCAGAAAAAGCCGTGGTCAATTTACTTAAAGGTTTTGCCGAACGCAATGAATTTGACCTCGATCTAGTTTTGGCTACCAAAAAAGGTCCTTACTTAGATCTAGTACCTAAGCAGGTACGAATCGTCGATCTTAAGGCGGGTAGAGCAGTAATGGCAACTTTATCTTTAGTCAACTATCTCAAGCAAAATCGCCCTTGGGTCTTAATTGGCAATATGGGTCACGTTAACGTGGTAGCTTTCATGGCTAGAGAATTAGCTCGGATCGATACTCGATTGGTTTTGGTGGAACAAAACACTATGTCAGCCAGCCAAAGTCAGCTCAAACGTGCCAAATTAGTTGATCTTTTAATGAAGTGGTTTTATCCTCGTGCCGATGCAGTTGCAGGAGTTTCAGCAGGTGTCGCTCGCGATTTAGAGCGTCAGTTAGGACTGGGGACAGAAACAGTTAAAGTACTAAACAATCCCGTAGTTAATGAAGATTTAATTACTCTCAGCCAAGCTGATTTCGATCATCCCTGGTTTACAGCTAATACACCTACACCGCCAGTATTTTTAGCAGTCGGTAGATTAAACCCTCAAAAAGACTTTCCCAATTTGTTAACTGCCTTTGCTCAAGTCAGAAAACAAACAAAAGCTCGTCTGCTTATTTTAGGCGAAGGTTCAGAGCGTGAAAAACTAGAGACAATGATTGATAAGTTAGGCATCAAAGAGCATGTCTTGTTGCCTGGGTTTGTCAAAAATCCTTATGCATACATGAAGCGAGCCAGCTGCCTTGTTTTATCATCCAGAGAAGAAGGATTGCCTACAGTATTGATTGAAGCTATGGCTTGCGGTTGTCCTGTTGTAGCTACCAACTGTCCCAGTGGACCAGATGAAATTCTCGATCGCGGCATTTATGGCCCGCTAGTTCCGATTGAAGACTCGACAGCTTTAGCCGAAGCGATGGTAAAAATTCTGGAAAATCCTCCTAAAACTGAACTTTTAGTGCAGCGAGCCAATGAATATTCAACTGAAAAAGTAATCGCCACTTATCTATCTCTACTCCATCATCTTTAAAATAAAGACAGTCTTCCTCTGACTCACCAAAAAGTCTGAGTCTGTGGTTTACCAGTAATTGCTATCTATGTTTCGTAAAAGCGCCGAAATAAATGACTAATTTAACCGCTCAGCATCAGCCAAAAACTACCCCCTTTATCGTTTACTATCAGGGCTTTTTAGCAGTTGCAGCTATATTATTATTTTTTACCAGGCTAGATATTTATCTGCAAGGCTATTCGATTGGCATTCCTCTATATTGGATGATCGGTTTTTTGCTAGCATCTTTACCTCTGTTTATCTCTTTGCTAGGCAAGTTAAATTGTCTATCGATACCTGTCTTGGCTTGGTCTGCTGCCTATATAGCTATATCCTTAATCTCAATATTAATTCAACCGAAAATTCCCGACCTTCAGTATTTAGAAGATCAATATAGAACAATTATCTTTTTTCTGATGATGTTAGCGATTTTTGCTTATCATCCTTTAGTCTCAAAGTGGGTCAAGCTAACAGTTTTATCGGTAACGTTGATCAATGTTTGTATGTTTGTCTATGAATTCCTAAATCCTCTGGCTTTTCATCTAGAACAACGCGCTCCAGGGAGATCCTCTGGTTTTTACGATGATTCAAATACCGCTTCTATTGCCATAATTTTAGGCATGATTTTTACCATCGATATGTTCAAACCTAAATATCGCATATTTTATGCTTTATTTATATTTTTGGGGACGATCACAACTTTTTCCCGTGGTAGTATTCTTGGCTGGATTGTTGTGGTTGCTTTATTAGTCGTCAAAAAAACTATTCCTCGGTATCAAATACCTCTTCTATTGTTATTTTTTCTCATGATTATTTCTATCTTATCAACTCAATTAGGTAATCTAAAATATATGGAAACTGCCGATGGTACAAAGTTATTTCATAAAGATACTCTCGCTCGGGTTGAGTTTCTAATCGATCCTTTGGGTCAACAAGATAGTTCAAAAGCTACTCGTATCTATTTTATTCAGGAAGCGTGGCAGAAGTTTGCTCGACATCCTTTTATTGGGAATGGATTAGGTGCAGGAAAAAGCTCTGCTCGTATTTCCGATGCAGATGGTGCGAAGAGAAGCCATAATACTTATTTAGATATAATGGTAGAATTTGGTTTTTTAGGAGCTTTAATTTTTCCTTCGTTGCTCTTAGCTTCTGTGTGGAAAGCAAGAGGACAATTTAAAAAGCAAGCGATCGCTTTTGTTGTCTTTTTATTAATTCAGGGATTTTTTAGTCATACTCTTCTAAGTGAATTTTGCTCATTAATGGCCTATGTTATAATGACCAACCTGGCTGAAAATAGCTATTTTGAAAGTTGTAATGACTACCGCTATTCCGTAGGATGAGTCGAGTTTCAGCTAGCCAAATATAGCCTAACAAATACTCTAGGGGCTTAGCTTCAATTGTCGCAAAACTTGTGTCAGGAAAGAAATAACTGTGCCAAGATTTTTTAAACACCACTTTGTCTTTTTAAGCTTCAAGCTCAAAACTTTAGCTCTGACTATCTTGACTAAACAATCTACATATCAAGTAATCTGAAATTATTGAGTAAAAGTGGAATTAATGGGCGCTTTGATAATTTTTCAACCACAAACTATCAATAAAAAATTGAAAGTATTTAGCTCTTATATTAAAAAAACTATCAAGACTATGATTTTGATAATGCTTACCTTATTTAGCATTTTGTACCTAGCCAAAATCAGCAATAGTCAGATTAATAATCAGCCTTTAATTTGGACAGCTTCAGCAATGGAGGAGATTGAACGCGATGAAAAAAGCCCTGTAAACAATCATAATTCTGAGCAAATGAAAAGTATTCAACTAATGGCAGCCAAAGGAGAATACGAAGCATTTCAAATTGTTATTCAAGCTCCACCAGAAAATCTAAACAACGTAAATGTTGTAGTATCCGATCTCAAGAATTCAGCTGGCGCGGTGATTGGTAGCGAA
Source organism: Pleurocapsa sp. (assembly GCA_050330395.1). Lineage (GTDB taxonomy): Bacteria > Cyanobacteriota > Cyanobacteriia > Cyanobacteriales > Xenococcaceae > Waterburya. The sequence goes on along the minus strand of JBHJNW010000159.1, from coordinate 25,854 downwards.
AATATTACTTTATACCGCGAACACTATATCAAACTTGATCGCCCTAGTTATCAAAGATGGTCAGCTAATCCGACTCGCGGCAAAGGATGGTATGCTGATGGGCTAATTCCTTTTGTCGATCCCGACACAGGCAACGAAATTGAGGGTGCGGAGTTAGATGCAGTCCCTTTTAATCTAGCAGCAGGAGTGAATCAGCCCATATGGGTAGATATCTTTGTCCCACGAGCTACTGCTTTTGGTGAATACCGAGGGACATTTACTGTAGAAAGCGATCGCGGTACTACTGAAGGCAACATTAATCTAACAATATGGAATTTTGAATTGCCCGTCCAGCCATCGCTCAACTCTTTCTTTGATATTTGGGAAGATAGAGGAATTGAAGCACAGACATTGCTTCTCCAGCACAAGCTGATGTCTAGTCAACGGGTTAAATACGCAAACCAAGAAGAAGCATTTGAGAAGCTGGGTGTAAAATCTGTTCGTTTACCTTTCTGGAGTGGAGCTAACTATAACACCTGTAAGATGGATCCTGCTCCCTCTGTAGCTGAATTGGCAAAAGCTGCTGCTCAATATCCATCCAGCTTTTTAACCTACGTGTTTTCTGTCGATGAAATCGATGAATGTCAAGGGATTAAACCAACTTTAAAACAGTGGGCAAAAAATATTCAGCAAGCAGGATTGAAACATCTTGTAGTTATGAAACCTCAACCCGAACTATATGATTGGGTAGACATCTGGGTAGTAAATCCCCAAATGTATGATGAAGCTCGCTCAGAAATTGCTGAGGTGAAGCAACAAGGAGATGAAGTTTGGTTTTATACAGGATATAGTACCGATTATTCTCCTCTTTGGCATCTCGATTTCCCTCCCATCAATTTTCGTATTCCTCAAGGATGGATCGCTCAGAGTCTAGGATTGAAAGGTGTTCTCCTCTCACGAACCGACACTTGGACAGAAAATCCTTGGCAAGAAGTACCGATTTATGTTCAAGGAAACACTGATTATCCTGGTATAGAAATGCTGTTTTATCCAGGGGATAAAGTGGGGTTAAATCAGGTTGTACCTTCGATCAGACTTAAAAGAATTCGTGAAGGAATAGAGGATTATGAATATACCGAAATTTTGAAAAAGCTGGGATATCAGAATTGGGCATTGACTATTGTTCGAGAAGTAGGCAAAGACTGGAAAAACTGGACTAAAAATCCAGATACACTATATGATGCTAGACAAAAATTAGGCGAAAAAATTGCTCAACTTTCCTTTGAAGTTTGAATTTAAAATCAATCGAGATATTAGTCAAGAAAATTAACATTTTCTTGACTTAATTTAAGTTCTTTGCTAATTTTATATTTTAAAATTAGCAAAGAACTTAAATTGAGCGGCTTTATAAAATCAGCAGATCAAATAAATATTTGTGTTCCCTGCTACAAACATTAGTGGAATCAGAAATAATACTTCACACCCAGTCGCCAATAGACCGAGATCAACTTCTTTCAAGATAATTTCACTGCTTGATGGAGGAGTGTTGATACATTGTGGAACAATTTAAGCTAATTTTACAAGACTTTCAAAAGTGTATAGCAGTTGCACCACTATCCATACTTGCTCTAATTTTTTACTTAGCATTACGCAGTACAACTATTCTTCCTGATGGGCTACACCAATTTAATGGAATTTATCATCCTGCTTATCTTGGTTGGTACGATTTTGTCTTAGGATATTCGATTATTTTCAGTTTTGTTACGGGAGCTTTAGAACTAGAGCTAAAAGATATTTTTTTGGGACTAGCTCTATTATTAATCATCTCAGCCAGTTGGCTCGGTACATATGAAGAAGATAAGAAATTTATTTACTACCCTCATCCTGAGACTAAAATTGGACATTTTCAAGACGATTCAATTCTCGAAGCGATCGCTCCCAAGATACCGCACCTTAATTACGGCGATCGCCTAATCTTGAAACTTGCTCCCCAAGAAATTAAGTTAATGGTTGACGCTTGACATCCTCTAAGCAAGTCGAGGTAGCTGTTTCCAGCGTACCATTACTGACTTAGTTAACTTGCGCCAACCAAGTCAGTATCCGCGTAGAAGTTGCAGAAAGATGAAAACAGGTATTAAATATCAGAATAATCTAGAGTTGAGACTGCGGTGCGATCAAGCTGGTCAAACAGTTTGTCGTCATCAATATACAACTTATCCCTTGCGCCTATCTTCGCTTTTCCGTTTGGAGGGGGCTAACTCTCAGCGAGCTTATCATTATTTAATTAATACTTCACCTGGTTTACTGGCTGGCGATGAATTAAATTTATCTTTGCAGCTTGAGTCTAATACTAGCTTGTATCTTACGGATCAGGCTGCCACTAAAGTGCATCCTATGCCAGAACTTTATACTAAGGCAGTGGTTAATTATCAAATTACTGCTGCTGCTGGTGCTAATTTAGAATTAGTTCCTGAACCAATTATTCTCTATAAAGATTCAATTTTAGAACAAAAGACAGTTATTGAGCTGCACCCAACAGCAAGACTTTTCTTAACTGAAATTATCTTGCCAGGTAGATTAGCGAAAGGAGAATATTATAATTTCAATTATTATTTTAATCGCTTAATAGTTACAGATTTTAAACAAAAATTATTATTGACTGATGCGATGCGTTTACCAGGTAAAGAAAATAAATTTAAAGATCATAAAATTTTTTCCTCCTTACCAATTATGGGAAATGCGATCGCTATATTACCAAATGTTAATTTACAGTTAATTACGCAACAATTAGCAGAGCTAAAATCAATTGACTCTCCAAATATCGAAGTCGCTACCACAATTTTACCGACAAACAATGGTATTTTAATTCGTGCCTTAAGTAATAAAACTATTAAACTAAAAAAATATTTTACTGATGCGCTGAACTGCATCCGAACCATAACTAATCAATCCCCCCTACCTTATATTGCTAAATAATCAAGATGATAGAAGTAGCTCAAACATACATCGGAAATACTCAAGATAGTTTAGATTTAGCTGAATTAACTACCACAGAAACTTGTCTAGAAGTAACCTTACGAGAAAGCGATCGCCATAAGGGGAGAATTCATGCTCATACTGATTCTGGGATAGCAGTAGGGATAATTAAAAGTCGCGATCGCATTTTGCGCTCAGGAGATATTTTTAAAACTGATTCAGATAAACTGTTATTAATTCACGTCCAAGAACAAGAATTGTTAGTCTTAGATCTGTTGACCATAGATGCGAGTGTTGCTGATGCTAAATTAGTTTACCTGGGTCATCTTTTGGGCAACCATCATTATCCAATTACGATGCAGGATAATAAGATATATGTGCAGCTAATTACCGATAAATCAATTATCGAAAAGCTAATTCATGAATTAAATATTCCTGGGCTACAAATTAAATACCAAAGGCAATCTGACAACCAAGAATTTGCTTTCTTGCACCACAGTCACTAAATATTACTTGGAAAAATCTATCGCCTCAAATCTAACCAAGCTATATATTCTCCAGGGATTAGCTTTTGCTTGGTTTCCAATTCCGACTATTGTTTTATTTTATGAAAGTTACGGACTTGATATAGAGCAAATTGTCCTGCTGAAAACTATTTTATCTCTGTCAGTTTTGGTGCTAGAAGTGCCATCAGGATACTTAGCGGATCTTTGGGGCAGAAAATCCTGTCTAGTTTTTGGTAGTGGGTTTTGGATTGCTAGCTGGCTGATTTATTGTGTGGGAACTTCTTTTAGTCAATTTGCGATCGCTGAAGTATTAGCGGGAGTGGCAGGAAGTCTTATTTCGGGAGCAAATACAGCCCTCGGCTACGATACCTTATTACAGTTAGGTAGAGAAAAATACTATCAGGTATGGGAAGGGAAATTAGTGGCGATCGCGGGAATTAGTGAAGCAATTTGTGGCATTATCGGTGCGGCGATCGCTGCCACTAATTTAGTCTATCCTTTCTATTTACAAACGGTTTGTTTGGTCATCTATTTTTGTTTAGCGTTAACCTTAGTTGAGCCACCAGATCATCGAATCCTTACCCAAACACAGAAATTAAAACAGCTAAAAAACATCATTGTTGATGTTGCTAAACGCCCCAAGCTTAGATGGCTAATGTTGTTAAGCGGTGCTTTTTCTAGTGCTAGCTTTTTGATCGTCTGGTTAGCACAAGATTACTTAAAGCAATTAAATATGCCAATTCAAGTTTTTGGCTGGGCTTGGGCAATCTTTCATCTAAGTATGAGCGTGGCTTCGGTAAATGCTCATCACCTACAGCGTATTTTGGGGATCAAGAAAGCTACTTTTGGATTGATCCTCATCTTAGGAGTTGCTTATATTTGCCTGGGCAGTATCAAGCAAGTTTGGGGCATAGTTTTTATTATGCTCCTTTATTTAGTGAGAGGCTTATCTTCACCCTTAATTCTCAACGCCATTAACCAACAAATAGCCTCTTCCGTTAGAGCAACTATACTTTCCATTAACAGTCTGGTGTTTCGGATCGGTTTTGCCCTAGTTGCCCCGGTGATTGGCGCGATCGCCTCGCGGTATGATTTATTTACTGGGTTAATTGTAGCGGGTTGTTTATTTCTCATCTCTGGCTGGTTTTGCTGGTGGCAATTAGTTAGAGTCAAAGCAGTTTAATATCAGTTATGTCTCCTGATTTATCTCAATCATGAGGAAACTAATTGGAATGACTATAATATTTAAGCAGTGCGATTGCCTTGATTTTCTTAACAGGTAATATCGTTTTACTTTTTGCTTAAGACAGATGGCTAAAAGCTAAAAGCTAAAACCGATAAATGATGTGTCTTAGTTAAAAACTGAAATGATATAAAACCAGATTGAACTATGAGCTATATTCGAGAACTAAGATCTTTAGTTGGTCATCGTCCTTTAATTATTGCTGGTGCTGCCGTATTAATTTTAAATGAAGAAAATTGTTTGCTAATGCAACATCGTCAAGATAATCAACACTGGGGATTAATTGGCGGCAGTATGGAAATCGGCGAATCTTTAGCAGAAACTGCCAGACGAGAAGTTTTGGAAGAAACTAATTTAGAGCTAGATGAGTTAAATTGGTTTGATTTGTTTTCTGGACGAGAAGTTATTTATCAACTCCCCCACGGTGATGTCGTTGTCAACGTAATTGCTGTGTATACCTCACGCCAATTTCGAGGTCAACTTCAAGTCAATACGAGCGAAGGACGTGAATTACGTTTTTTTAAGTTAGACGAGCTACCAGCAAATATTAGTCCGCCAGACAAGCCAGTGATTGAAAAATACTTGTGCTATGTAACTAACGGTTAAATCGCCTTAAACCGTAATCATTTCTGATTTCTTAGGTTGGAAGGCTTAGATTGGGAGGCGCGATCGCATCTCCCAACCCACACGAATATTACACAGGCTTTAATTACCTTGCAAAGCTGCTTGCGTTTTTTGGCGATCTATTTTTAAAATTAAGACACCCAACGGCGGTAAACATAAATCTAAAGAATAAGCATGGTTATGGAATGACCATTCATCAGTCCATTTGCCTCCTAAATTGCCCATGTTACTGCCGCCATACTTGCGAGCATCACTATTAAAGATTTCAGTATAAAACCCTATTTCAGGAACACCAATGCGGTAGTGGCTATGGGGTTGAGGCGTAAAATTACACACAGCAATTACAAACTCGTTCGGATCTTTTCCCCGACGAATAAATGCCACAACGCTATGACGATTATCACTACAGTCTATCCATTCAAAACCTTCTTCTTCAAAGTCTTGGCTATATAGCGCGGGTTCGCTCTTGTAAATCTTGTTAAGATCGGCAAAGAACTGTTTCAAGGTTTTGTGATTATGGTATTGCAGTAAATCCCAATCGAGATCCGTCCAGACATTCCACTCACTCCACTGGGCAAACTCCATACTCATAAACATGGTTTTTTTGCCAGGATGAGTAAACATATAGCCAAACAGACAGCGAACGTTGGCAAACTTCTGCCACTCATCTCCAGGCATTTTGCCAATAATATTGCTCTTACCATGAACGATCTCGTCGTGAGATAGAGCCAGCATATAGTTTTCACTATGGTGATACCACATACTAAACGTAAGATTATTCTGATGAAATTGGCGAAACCAAGGATCCATGTTGAAGTAATCCAACATATCGTGCATCCAACCCATGTTCCACTTCATGTTGAAGCCTAAGCCACCAGTATAGGTGGGCCAAGATACCATCGGCCAAGAAGTTGATTCTTCAGCAATAGACAGAACTCCAGGAAAGTAGCTAAACAAAAGACTATTAACCTGACGTAAGAAGTTAGCTGCTTCAATATTTTCACAACCACCATAGTCATTAGCCACCCATTCTCCATCTTCACGACAGTAGTTGAGATAAAGCATAGAAGCCACAGCATCTACCCGAATACCATCGATATGATATTTATCGAACCAGAAGAGAGCGTTAGCTACCAAAAAGTTGCGGACTTCGTTGCGATTGTAGTTAAAGACTAAGGTTCCCCATTCTTTATGTTCGCCCTTGCGAGGATCGGCGTGTTCATAAAGATGACTCCCATCAAAAAAAGCCAAACCATGACCATCTTTAGGAAAATGTCCAGGAACCCAATCGACGATTACGCCTATATCATTTTCATGGCAGCGATCAACAAAGTACATTAAGTCTTCAGGGTTGCCATAGCGAGAGGTGGGAGCATAATATCCCGTAACCTGATATCCCCATGAACCATCAAAAGGATGTTCGGCAATCGGTAGCACTTCAATGTGGGTATAGCCTAGTTCTTTGACATAAGGAATCAGCTTATCGGCTAATTCGTAATAGCTCAAAAAACGAGCTTCCTGTTTCCATTCTGTGGCAATGACAGGTTCACCTTGACCAGAGAGTAATTGAGTCGGTTCATTGGCAGAACCATGTAACCAAGAGCCTAAATGAAGTTCATATACAGATATTGGTTTGGCTAAAGGATCGCTATGGCGACGCTGTTCCATCCATTCGGCATCGTTCCATTGATAGCTATTTAGGTCAGCAACAATCGAGGCTGTTTTTGGTCTAACCTCTTGTTGAAAACCATAAGGATCGGATTTTTCGTAAATATGGCCTTCCCAATTTTTGACTTCATATTTATATGCTGCACCAAAAGTTAGTTCAGGAACAAATAATTCCCAAATACCGCTGCTGCCTTTACGCATTTGGTGACTTCTGCCATCCCAACTATTAAAGTCTCCTAAGACTGAGACATTACGAGCATTAGGTGCCCAAATAGCAAAATATACCCCAGCAACACCATCTATTTCGGTAGGATGCGCGCCCAGCTTTTCGTAGATGCGATGATGATTGCCCTCAGCAAACAAATGAATATCTAGATCGGTTAATTTAGGCGAGCAAAAAGCATAGGGATCGTAAATTACTCTTTCGCTATTTCCTTCTTTAAGACGAAGTTGATAATTGGCTAACTTAGGATTATGTACTACGCACACAAAAAAATGAGGGTTATGCAGGGACTGCATCGGATACTCAATTCTTTCTTCGGGACAGACTACCCATGCAGCCGAGGCATCAGGGAGATAGGCGCGAATTACCCAACTTTGAACTTTGCCATTATGTTCATAAGGATGGCGACCTAAAACTTCAAACGGATTTTGGTGAAGATTGTGGACGATCTGATTGACTTGTTCGGGAGCAATGGTTGAAGACATCAAAGTATCAATAATTCAGGTACGTATTAGCAGTAATTTTTTTTAAAGGAATGCTGAGTTAAGTATTTAGCTGAAGCTAATTAAAACAGCAAATTCGTTTGATTGATTTTTTTAAAGTGTTTGTATAAATACTTTAACTAGTTTTAAGCACAATATAAAGAAATTATTGATTTTTAGGTAAAGCGGATTAATAAAAAGGAATTATAGTTTTGATTAATTTTCTAATCTGTAACAAAAAGATGAGTTGCCGAATTTCTGGGTCGATTTGCGGGCTAAAGCGGGTTTGAGCTAACTGTGCCTTAAGTTCTTCGTATTCGCTAGCAGACAGAGGTTTTCCGTCAATAGGCGATCGCCCTTCCAGGATAATTTCAGTCCGCAGCACTTCTTCTGGTATGTCTTCTATGGTCGGTAAAGCAATACAGATACTTGGTTGTAACCAGTTAACTGATATAGCTAGAATAGTAATTTTGCTGGCACTTAACTTAGAAATAATCAATTTTTAGTTTTGATAGTAACTAAACTTATTTATATTACTTACTTGATTATTAATCTTAGATTATTTTAGCTGCATCGATAAACAGAGATGGATTTACCTAGCGTTCTCGATCATCAATAATCAATACTTAGATACCTATGTCATCTTTAGAACAACGTTTAGCTGTGTTTAGCTGTTTTTCGCCAACTTCCCTTAAGAGCGCAGCTTGCCATTATTACCTCTTCTAAGGGAAATCTGGTTCTCAGTCAAAAACCAGATTATCTTAGTAGTCTTGAACAAATTCACGCTGAATCCTTGGCTGCGGCAACAGAACCAGAAAGGCTGATTTATCGATGCAGCTAAAGATCTGTTGGATAGCTAATTATTGACCAGGTATTGTCTAACCCAAGCAAATAAAATGATTTTTAGAGCCAGCTACTAACATCAATCGCTAGGCTTTGCCCTAATTCGAGTAAGGGTTTCATTTGGGTAATATCCCAGCGACAGCTATTGCGATCTCGACTATGGGGATTGATTAAGCAATTGGGCAAGATGTATTGATGCAAACAGTTGAAATATACCTCCTGGGCTTTGTCTAGTGCCAAGCCGAGGCGTAGCTGATTTCCGAGAGCGATCGCGCATTTGATGCGAGCGGCATCTGCTGACAAAGTTAAAGGATTACCGTCATAAAGCAACTGCCACAATAAACGCACAATTGTCTGTTCTAAAATTACTTTGACTTCAGGTATATTTAGCCAACATTCGAGATAGTTAGCCTCGGTAGCAGTAGCCGTTAATTCTGCTAGACAGCTATCTATAACATCAGGTTCTTCAATCGCTTTTTCTAAATTGCTGACAGTTTCTAAACAGCGAAAAGATAGAGCTACTTCCGCCGCCACCTTCAATTCTTGAGGGACGGGCATTTCTTCTCTTTGGAAAGCTGCTAGCATACTGTAGTTCTCGCGATACACCTGAGTATAAAGCTGATCTAAATGTTTTTTGGTTTGAGCCGTCAACACTCGCACGATTCTTTGTCTTTCTTCAGCAAACAGATGCTGTAGATTAAATGAATGTTCTCCCATGGAACGATTCATGGTCAAGATTACTTGGGCGGCGCTAGCTTGTTTAATATCGGTAAATAACTGTTGCTTCAGTTGCCCATAAGCCAAACGACCATCAAAACCCGTAATGCAGCAGTGAAAATCCCATCCACCTAGGTGGAGTACTGCAAAAACAAAATGCTTGGTTTCCCAGGTAATTTCCGAGGTTAATTTAATTTGTCCTACGGAAAGAGTCAGAGTTCCCATCTGCTGTTTTTGATAATCTAGTTGCTCTACTTCATAGCAATAGATCCGTTCTTGATGAGGATAATTATCGAACAGAGAGCTAATCGCATAGTGAGCCGCTACCTGATGTAGACTAACCTGGGAAGGGGCAACCAACTCCTGAAAAATCTTTTTACCGTCACCAAAGCTAGCTACATTACTGGGCGCTTGGGCCAAATAACCGATAAACTTTTGCTCGAGGTGAACCCCTGCTACCGCCCCTGCCAATTCCATTGCCCGAGCAGCATAACGCAGAATTTGCACTCCTTCTGGACGAGAAATCTCTTCAAAAAACCAACCGCAACTGGTATACATCAATAGGGCATGACGCTGCATTTCTAAAAGACGCAGGGCATCGATCTTTTCGTTAGGCGATAATTCTTTTGCCTGATGCCGTTGTAAAAAGCTACTGACGTTATTTGTAGAGCGATCGCGCAAAACTTGAATATATTCATTACGAGCTAACCAGGGATTGCCGAAGAATTTGCTACCTATCTCTTCGTAAATCGTAATCAAGCGATCGCGCAGCCAATTTAGTGATTCTCGCAGCGGTTTACGCCATTTTTGATGCCAACCTCCCCCACTAGCGCAACCACAGTCATCTTGCCAGCGAGCGACTCCGTGGGCGCAACTCCAGGCGGTAACGGGTTTCAACTCCACTTCCCAAGTTGGAGGACAGATACTGAGATAGTGAGCGTAGTTAGTTACTGTCCAACCATAGTTGGCAAACTGTTCACTCAAGGCATAGGCCACACACTTTTCTGTACCGCCTTTGTGGTGTCCGAAAGTCTCACCATCGGTAGCAACGCTAATTAACTGAGAGGGACGAGAATCGCCTTTAACTGCCTGTCCTAGCCGATTAGCAAAATTATCAGAGGTATCTAACACATCATTAAAGCCCATGTCGCGAGAGATCGGGCCGTCATAAAAGAAAATATCAATATAGCGATCGCTATCGACAAAACAGCGATAGGGACGAGTGGGATCGATTTGCTGTCCACCTACCTGATGCCATTTTGGGGTTGGTTCGCTCTCTGTCGGCATTTCTCGGCATTTTTCAGCTTGCGAAGGAGCGAGAATAATAAACTTAATCCCTTCTTCAATTAAAGCCTCTAAAGTGGGATAATCTACGGCTGTTTCCGCCAGCCACATCCCTTCGGGTTCGCGTTGAAAGCGATGCCGAAAATCTTCTTTTCCCCAGCGAATTTGCGTAATCTTATCCTGCTGGTTAGCCAGAGGCAGAATAATATGATTATATACTTGAGCGATCGCGTTACCATGTCCGTTCAATCTCTGACTACTGAGCCGATCTGCCTCTAATATTCTCTGATAAACAGCGGGATCGTATTGTTCTAGCCATGACATCAAGGTGGCGCCAATATTAAAACTAAGATACTCAAAATTGTTAACGATTCCCACTAACTCCTGATTGTGATTTAGGATACGGGCAAAAGCGTTAGGACGATAGCATTCATGATGAATGCGTTCGTTCCAGTCATGATATGGATGCGCGCTGGGTTGCCTTTCAATGGTGTTGAGATAGGGATTCTCTCTCGGTGGTTGATAGAAGTGACCATGAACAGTAATATATACGCCTTGAGCGGTTTTGAGGGGATCGTGCTTTAGTTTCTTCTTGATGATTGAGTTTACAGATGAATGAGCTGGTGCAGTAGAAACCATATAAAAGAATACTCTCTAGAATTAAATTAGCTTAGATGAACTGATTAATCAAAACTGCCGATAAATTAAAGAACAATATGCAAGAAGACCTATTTATAATCAAAATCTTGCTGAAATGTAGCGACTTCATGTACCTTATTTAAACTTAATTTATTCTCAATCGACTGATTTGTAAGATAAATCAATAAACTTTAAGAAAATAGAACATGACAGATCTAAAATGCTAACTGGGGATCAATGAAGCTCTAACAAGACGGGAAAATTGCGCTGTTGATTTAAACCAGTAGCGTAGCTATAGATTGAAATTAGAATCAAAGCTAAGTAAGAGCGAATAAAGTTAAAATTACTTAATAATCGAAATTAATTTTTCAGTAATCTAACTCATGCTCACGGCTGAATTTTTATAGTGGATACATCTCGAAGTAATTTTGTCACTTTTGACTCGATAGATTCAGCACTAGCTGATATTAAAGCAGGTCGCTCCATAATTGTTGTCGACGATGAAAACCGAGAAAATGAGGGCGATCTGATCTGTGCGGCTCAATTTGCCACCCCCAGCATGATTAACTTTATGGCAGTAGAGGCTAGAGGGTTGATTTGTTTGGCAATGACGGGCGATCGCCTTGATGCGCTAGACTTACCTTTAATGGTGAGCAAGAACACCGATAGCAACCAAACTGCCTTTACCGTCAGTATTGATGCTTCTCCCAAGCTAGGAGTCAGCACGGGAATTTCTGCCGACGATCGCGCCAGGACTATTCAAGTCGCCATTAATCCTGCTAGCATTCCCGAAGATCTGGTTCGTCCTGGGCATATCTTTCCGCTGCGAGCCAGAACTGGTGGAGTTTTGAAACGGGCAGGACATACCGAAGCGGGAGTCGATTTACCTCGTTTAGCGGGACTATATCCGGCTGGGGTTATTTGTGAAATTCAAAACCCTGATGGTTCGATGGCGCGACTACCGCAACTAGTCAGGTATGCCCGCGAACATGACTTAAAATTAATTAGTATTGCTGATTTAATTAGCTATCGTTTGCAGCACGATCGCTTTGTCTATCGCGAAACCGTTTGCCAGTTTCCCAGTCAGTTTGGGGAATTTCAAATTTATGCCTATCGCAATAGCCTAGACAACACTGAACATTTGGCAATTGTCAAAGGAGATCTTGCCGAGTTAGCTGCCAAACCCGCTCTGGTAAGGATGCACTCGGAATGTCTAACGGGAGATGCTTTAGGTTCAATGCGCTGTGACTGTCGGATGCAGCTACAGGCAGCGTTAAAAATGATTGAAGCTCATGGTTTGGGTGTCGTCGTCTATCTTCGTCAAGAAGGAAGAGGTATTGGTCTGGTTAATAAACTTAAGGCTTATACTTTACAAGATATGGGCTTAGACACGGTAGAAGCTAATGAAAGATTGGGTTTTCCAGCTGACTTGCGTGATTACGGCATGGGAGCGCAGATTCTCAATGATCTCAGTGTTAAACAGATTCGCTTAATTACGAATAATCCGCGCAAAATAGCTGGTTTGAAAGGCTACGGCTTAGAAATAGTTGATCGCTTACCATTACTGATTGAAGCTACTGACTATAACTCCCAATATTTAGCTACCAAAGCCAAAAAGCTCGGTCATTTGCTGCTACAAACCTACTTAATCACCGTAGCCATTTCTTGGCAGCAAGGCATAATACCTCCCGAAGTTCAGTATGAAAAACTAGATAAAATTCGTTACCTGGCTCAAGAGCATGATTTTCTGGTACAAGAAGAAGCCAGACCGATCGCGATCGCTCTTTTTAGCAATGCTAGTTTGATTTTTCATCTTGGTTTCGACCAGCCTAATTTAGCTGCTGCCGATTGGTTTCAAGACTGCAATCATCCTTATTTAGCTGGAGTAGTCAAGATTTTAGATGATTTAGTTAATTGGCAAGAGATTAACCGTTTGGAATTTTTGCTTGCTCCTGGAGACGACCCGATGTCTGGTTTACAAGTTAAGCTAGATCGTCAAAGTCACAGTTTGGTCGACAAGCCTTCTTCATTGTGTAATGCTATAGAGAGTCAGATAATTTATAGCTTTGCCCAAGCCAATGATTGATTTCTTTACTAGTTTTGATTATCATTCTGAGCAGTTGCTCACGCCATAGGTACTAAATAATCATGATGATTAATACTCTGCCGCCAAAGAACCTGTACTACAATGTGAAATATCAAACTTTTGACTCAGGCGAATTGATTCTCCTCAAGCCCAATTATTACTGGTTGCTGCAACAGGGTATTGTTAAGTTTTCTACCTATACCGAAGAAGGAACACCAGTCACTTTAGGATATTGGGGCAGAGATGATCTAATCGGACAACCTTTATCCCTGGTCTATCCGTACAAAATTGAATGCTTAACTTCTGTTGAAGCATTATGTATTCCCATAGACCAAACCAATCGAATTACACATTTAATTCAGCGTCATATTCAACAAACCGAAGAAATTCTCTACATTCTCCGTTCGGATAAAGTAGGTGAGCGTTTGCGCCTAATTTTAGTTTGGTTAGGTCATAAATTCGGTCAGGAAATTGAAATTGGTCAAATAATCAATCTTCGTCTAACTCATCAAGATTTAGCTGAACTGATCGGCGCAACCAGAGTTACTGTCACCAAGATAATTAATCAATTAGAACAAGAAGGCTTTCTCAGTCGTCCAGAGCGCAACACTTTCGTAATCCGTCAGCTGGGAACAGTATAGCGTTTTAGATTTTCAATTGGGTAGAACACATAACGACTAAGGCTAAAAAAGCTATTAGCCAACGTAGTCTATTCAACTAGAAACTGCTGTAATTTGCTTTACTCGATTTCTGGAGAGCGGGAAATTCTGATAACATTAGCTACGGAAATAATTGTCTGATCATCCCATGCTCCCTATTGTCAGTATTCAAAACGACGCAGAATCCCCAAAATTGTTAATTAATCCCAGCAGTTTGGGGAACGCAGTCAAAGGAAGTATCACTATTCCAGGGGATAAGTCCATTTCTCATCGTGCTTTAATGTTAGGTGCGATCGCCGAAGGTACAACTACGATCAAAGGTCTATTATTGGGAGAAGATCCCCGCAGCACCGCAGCCTGTTTTCGGGCAATGGGGGCAGAAATATCTGAGTTAAATTCCCAACAAATAATGGTACAAGGGGTTGGTTTAGGCAATCTCCAAGAACCCCAGGATATTCTTGATGCAGGTAATTCAGGAACAACTATGCGGTTGATGTTGGGCTTGTTGGCATCTCATCCTCATCGCCTGTTTATGGTCACGGGAGATAGCTCATTGCGATCGCGCCCAATGTCGCGGGTAGTCAAGCCGCTAGTGCAGATGGGAGCAGAGATCTGGGGTAGAAAAGGTAATTCTCTTGCTCCCCTGGCGGTTAGAGGGCAGCAGCTTAAATCAATCCACTATCATTCTCCTATCGCTTCGGCACAGGTCAAATCCTGTATCTTACTAGCAGGTTTAATGGTAGACGGTCAAACTACCGTAAGCGAACCCGCTTTATCTCGCGACCATAGTGAAAGAATGCTGCGGGCTTTTGGCGCAACTCTCGATATTGATGCTGCCACCAATAGCGTTACCTTAACGGGTCAACCTACTTTACGAGGACAACAGGTAGTTGTTCCAGGAGATATCAGCTCTGCTGCTTTTTGGTTAGTGGCGGGGGCAATTGTGCCTGGCTCAGATTTATTAATTACCAACGTAGGAGTCAACCCAACTCGTACGGGCATCTTAGAAGCTTTAGCGATGATGGAAGCAGATATTACGCGGGAAAACGAGCGGGTTGTCGCAGGAGAGCCTGTAGCAGACCTGAGAGTAAAATATAGTCAGCTGCAAGCCTGTGAGATTGCTGGAGACTTAATTCCACGATTGATCGATGAAATACCAATCTTGGCGGTGGCTGCTGCATTTGCTCGGGGCAAAACCATAATTAAGGATGCAGCCGAATTAAGAGTTAAAGAAAGCGATCGCCTGGCGGTAATGGCGACTGAATTAGGCAAAATGGGGGCAAAGATTACGGAACTTAATGATGGATTGGAGATTGAGGGGGGAAACAATCTAACGGGAGCAGAGGTAGATAGCTTTAGCGATCATCGTATTGCCATGAGTTTAGCGATCGCCGCTTTAAATGCCAGCGGTCAAACTACAGTTCATCGCGCCGAAGCCGCCTCTATTTCCTATCCTAATTTTGTTAGCACTCTGATGCAGATTTTAAATTAAGTTTAGTTTTAGGCTAAAAGCTAAAAGCTAATAGCTAATAGCTCGTTAAAAATAGCTTGAGCTGCTTCTAAACTACAACTACTGGCTGTTCAGATTTTAAAGGAGCGATCGCAGCTTTGAGAGAAGCTGAATTGAACCCAGCAACTTTACCTTTCTGATGACTAGTCTGGTCATCGGAATTGGACATTTCTAATCGGCAATGAGAGCAAAACCAGTAACTATGGCGACTACTTAGATGCAGCAGCATTGATTCAGAGCAGCACGGGCAGGAACTATTGACATTCATAATTTTTATTTACCGTAATATAATTAAACAAAAAGATATTTAAAACTTAATTTGTTCATATATCTCCACTATAAGTAAGATTTTGGCGATTTGAAAAAAATGTCAAAGTACGCAACATAAATGTCAAGAACCCTTAACTATTGAGCCTTAATCACTGTCATTTCTTGAGCGTAAATGTTAAGACAATCTGGAGCTTGTTAACGTTTTTATCTAACCCGTTTATATGTTGTCTCAACCGCTCATAACTATCTGTATGATCGATAACTTTATTTTGCTGAACTACGAAAAATAATTACGGTGCTGTTAGCATTATGAGCGATCGCTTCAGGAATATTGCCTTTGACTACATTTTGCAATAGTCCTTCGTTGCTCGCACCTAAAACTACCAGCCCATATTTTCTACGTTGGGTCAGTTCGATAATGGCTTGCGATACTGAATAAGCAGGAATCAGCAGCGGTATAACGGGGCAATTCATGATGCTGCTGAGTAAATCAGTAGCCTGGGTAAAATCCGAGGTAAAATGCTGCAATTTTGCCGGTTGTGATACCTGGCAAAGCTGTATTTTTGGCGGAATGTGACTGAGATTAGCCAAAGCAGGTAAAATAGTTAATAGTTTTTTAATGCGATCGCCACCAGTAGTCGGAATTAACCACTTGTGTCGAAGATCAAGCTGCTGAGGAAAAGCATGAGCCGCCGCACCAAGCTTAACCAGCATCAAATCACACGGTGCTTGCTGAATTAGCGAGTCTACTATATTACTAAAAATTGAGTCCAGACTAGAGCTTTTGCCTTTCCAACCCATTACCAGCAAATCGATATGCTCTCTGGCAATAGTTTCTAAAATCGCTTCGCTAACATCGGTGGCGATCCGAATTTGAGTATGGACTTTAATCTTTGATGTTTTGCCCCAGTTTTCTAGCTGCTGCATTAATTGACGCTCAGAGTCAGTTTTTACCTGAGCTTGCGCAGGATAGACATGATTGGGAACACAAATAATTCGCAGACATTCAATTTCATACTGATGATATTTGGCGATCGCCCCCGCTATGGTCAATAAAGCATCGGTATGTTCAGGATTAGCCAGAGGCAACAAGATGCGTCCTTTTCCCGTAGCGGGAGAACGACTTTGATACACGACATAAGAAGGTTCAAACCTGGCTTTAGGCTGATGCTCACCATTTAACTGTTTTGCTTCGGCTTTAATAATGTCGCTGCGAGTAATAATACCCAACAGCTTAGAGCCTTCGGTAACGGGTAAACGAGATAGCTGGTAGCGATCTAGCAAGTATAAAACGTCTGCCAAAGAAGTGTCAGGACAGACTGAGATTGGCTGAGGAGTCATAATATCCTTGAGCAACACAGCGTTCGTCATAGCGTTCGTTGGTTTGCTGTCCCGGGAAATATCCGACTGAGTAATAATTCCCACCAGCCTGCCGTCTTCGACTACGGGAAAACCACGATGAGGCGATCGCGACATGGCTTTGACTAAATCTGCTAAAGGCAGATTGCTGGGCAGTGTTTCAACCCGTGACTGCATAACATCATCTGCTGTTAACTGGGACATGAAGTCATTGTGGGGGTTCTCTTCAGTTAGTTTAATGCCGCTAGCTTCGAGCAAATGCTCATATAAAGAACCTTTAGAAACGCTTTCGGCCACAATATAAGCGATCGCGCAAGTAATCATGAGGGGCAAAACTAAATTAAAGTCTGCCGTCATCTCAAAAATAATCACGATTGCCGTGATCGGAACTCTCACTACTGCCGTAAAAAACGCGCCCATTCCCGTCAGAGCAAAAGTATAGGGAGATTCTAAATTAATTAAAGCCACCTCCCCAATCCCAACTAGGTATCCTAAAGCAGAGCCTAAAACCAAAGCAGGCGCAAACAAACCTCCTGGCGCACCTGAACTATAAGCCAGGATGGTCAAGCAAAATTGAGCGACAAATACTACCGCAGTAGTTTGCCAAGAAAACTGTCCGGCAATCAATAGTTCTCTCAGCCCCGCGTTGTCTTGAAAAAAAGGTGGTAGCCAGGCAATGACCGTTCCCGAAATCAATCCTGCCAAACCAATACGGAGCGGGATAGGTAAGGGTAAGCTCCGACTAAATTTCATGCCCTGAATAATGGAACGATTAAAAACTCCACCTAATATTCCCGCCAAGATACCCAGCAAAACATAAAACGGAATTTCAGCAATAGCAAAGCTACCTCGACGCGCCGAATCAATTACCGCTAGGGAAACATTAAGATCAGTAGTGCTAAAGATGCGAGAGACAACCGCCCCCGTAAAAGAGGCCGCGATCGCCGTTTCGAGAGTCAAGCCAGAAATATCCCGCATCAATTCTTCGACCACAAATAGTACCCCAGCAATTGGGGTATTAAAGCTGGCTGCTAAACCAGCTGCTGCCCCGGCGGCAATCATCTGACGACGATTAGTCGGCGAGTTGGGAATCCAACGACTAACCTGCGCTCCCAAAGCTGCTCCAATATGCACTGTAGGACCACGACGACCCACCGTAAAACCAGCTCCGACAACTAAAATGGTGGCTAAAGTTTTGACTAGAGCCGTGCGCAAATCTAAGACAATTGGATATTTAGCTAAAGCCGCCTTAACTTGAGGAATACCACCACCTGCTGCCCCAGGCGATAAAAGCTGAATCACGACCCCTGATAGGGTACCCATAACTAACCCCATTAAAGGCAGGACTAGCTTGGCCCCAACTAAATTTGCCGTCTGAACCCGCCATCCGCCAAGCCAGCTAATTCCCTGCTTCAACAGTACCGCAGCCAAAGCGGATAATAGTCCAATTAAACAGGCTTCCATCAAAGCATAGCGAGTATCTAGAGAACTACTGGCTAACCATGAAGACGTACGCCAGTTGGCAAGCATTTTTTTCATTCTTCTAGAGCGAGCTGGGACGTTAAAATTACCATCATTATCTTATATTGCTACAGAGTGTAACAATCGTGTGTATGTAGGGGCGATTAACCTAAGCTGAGTTCAATTAATTAAAAAAACTTTAGAAAATATGGTGATTTATTATTGCCACAATCTAGAATGACGCACTAACGTTAACAAGGACAATTAGGAATTTCAAACATGGGAACTATTATCAGCACCGTCAACATGAAAGGTGGAGTAGGTAAAACTACTCTGACTGTTAATCTGGCTACCTGTTTAGCCAAAAGACACAACCAACGTGTATTGGTTTTAGATTTAGATTCACAAATCAGTGCGACCTTAAGTTTGATTTCGCCCCATGATTTCGCTAAGTTGCGTAAGAAAAAACATACCCTCAGCTATTTACTTGATAATGTGATTAATCCTAATCCCTGGAGCAAGTTAGATATTAAGGATATTATCGTACCTAATATCTGCGGCATAGATGGTTTAGAATTACTGCCAGGAGACATTGAGCTTTATGATGAGTATCAAATCTCAGAAATGCTGCATCAACAAGCACTGGAAAGCGAGGAACAGGAGTTTCAAAAAGTTTGGGACAATTTTGAAAGGATATTAATCAAACAAATTTTAGAGCCAGTGTTAGATAACTACGACTTTATTATCTTAGACTGCGCCCCTGGGTATAATTTGTTAACTCGTAGCGGTATTGCTGCTAGCAATTTTTATCTTTTGCCTGCTCGTCCTGAACCGCTTTCTTTAGTCGGAATTCAACTGTTAGAAAGAAGAATTGCTAAGCTCAGAAAAAGCCATGCCCAGACTCAGCCTTTGGATGTTAGCTTGCTAGGCATTGTCTTTATTCTTTCTGCTGGTGGGCTAATGGGTAGATATTACAAACAAGTAATGAAGCGAGTCCAAGATGACTTTGTTCCTGAACAGTTGTTTAATCAGTCAATTCCGATGGATGTCAATGTTGCCAAAGCAGTCGATCTCTTTACGCCTGTATCTATAGCCATGCCTAATTCTGGAGGGTCAAAAGCATTTATGAAGTTGAGTGATGAATTACTCACTAAAAGTTCAGTCAAGTCACCAGAATTAGTTGCTGTGACTTAAAACAGTGAACTATATTTATTGGCTTTCACAAATTCAGTATTCAGAGCAATTTTTGGTTGGGGATAAATTATTTATTCTCAGCCAATTACTTCAACACGAATGTCCAGTTTTGCCTGGATTTGTCTTAGGCAATAATTTATTACGGCAGTTTTTAGCTGATTTAAAAGCTGAATTGTCAGCAGTCAATGCTGATAACCAGTGGCAAAAATTGGCGATCAATGACTATCAAACTCTCCAGTCAGTCGCCAGTCGTAGTCGTCAAATAGTCAATCAGGCTTTATTTAATCAAACCTGGGAAGTAGAAATAGAGCGGGCGGTACAACAGCTAAATTCTGAGCGGTTAATTCTCGAACCATTTATTACTACTCCCGATGGTCAACACTGCTCGATTAGCAGTTTATGGCGATCGCACACCTGTAATCATACTCCAGAAGCCTTATCTACAGCAATTAAGCTAGTTTGGTCAGAATTATTTACCGCTAGCAGCCTGTTGTATTGGCAAAAGTTAGGTTTAACTAGCGAGCAAGTTAATTTATCTATCTTAGTAAGACCCCTCAAAGCTGCTTACGCTTCAGGCATGGTTAAGGTAAGCAGCGAAGGAATAGAAATTAAAGCCAGTTGGGGTTTGGAACAAAGTCTGCTTCAGGGAGATACTGAACCAGATCGATATTACGTTGATCTTCATACTGGTTATATTTTATCGCAACACTTGGGTCAGAAGAACTATGCTTATCGACCAAAATCCGTAGATTTGAACCAACCATCAATCGATTGTGTAGAAGCATATATTCCTGAGGAAGACTTAGCCGAGACTTACGTCTTGGATTCTAAAGCGATCGCGCTTTTGCTTCAGTTAACTCAGAACGTTCTGGAAAAACAGCCACCAATAAAATATTTAGCCTGGACCGCATTTAAGTCACAATTTACTTTCACACCTCATTTTTACTTTACTCGATTCAGCGATTATTTAATTTCTGCGGCACCAGCAGCTGAACATAATACTGCTTTAACTCCCTCATTGCCAGTTCAACCCTTGTTAACCGGTGTGGCGGTTTCTTCAGGCAAGGTACAGTCAGAGGTAGTAGTAGTTAAAGATTTTGATACTCACCATCAGCCAATTCCAACTGGCTCAATTTTAGTAACTAAAATAATTAACCCTCAGCATATATCTTTAATTAAGCAAGTAGGGGGCATTATTACCGAAATTGGCGGTAAAACTAGCCACGGCGCCATAATAGCCAGAGAACTAAATATTCCTGCTGTGGTTAACGTTACCAACGCGACTGAAATTCTTCAGAACACAGCCACAGTATTACTCAATGGTGATGATGGCAAAGTCTATCCTGCCCAAAAGCATCCGCAATTAAGCTCCCGTCTATCTTTTAACCGCCCCATGTTTTCCTCTGCTTATCCGATTGCAACTAAGCTAATGGTTAACCTTTCTCAACCAGAAAGTATTGCTTCTGCGTCAAACCTACCTATAGATGGAGTCGGACTGTTACGCTCAGAATTGATGTTAGCAGAGTTACTAGCGTCTCCAACTTTTGCTCAATGGCAAAAGTCTTTCCAAAAAGAGTTGGTGACAACCCTAACTAATTCTCTGCGTCAGTTTACCGCAGCGTTTACCCCACGTCCTGTATTTTATCGCTCTCTTGATCGCTACGCTGAAGACTCACTTAATCCAGTCTCCAAGAGTAGAGGCACTTACGGCTATTTGAGCGATCCTACTTTATTCGATCTTGAACTAGAAGCTTTAAAGATAATTACAGCCGAAGGCTATGCTAATCTAAATTTAATTTTACCTTTTGTTCGCAGCGTTGAAGAATTCAAGTTTTGCGATCGCCGTATCGAAAATATTGGCTTGACTGCTCAAAATTCATTTCAAGTTTGGATTATGGCTGAAGTACCTTCAGTGCTTATGTTGTTACCTGAATATGCGCGTGCAGGGGTTAAAGGTATTGCGATCGGGACTAACGATTTGACTCAACTGCTTTTAGGAGTGGATCGAGAACAGAGTCAGTTTAGCGATCGCGGCTTAAATGCCAACCATCCCGCCATGCAAAAAGCGATCGCTAAAATTATTAAAACTGCCAAAGCTCATAATATGGAGTGCTGTATTTGTGGACAAGCACCAGTCGAACATCCTAGTCTAATTGACAAGTTAATTCAGTGGGGAATTGATACTATTTCTGTTGAACCAGAGGCAGTAGGTAGGACTTATGGCGCGATCGCGCGTGCTGAACAACGGATACTTTTAGATCGAGTAAGGAGTAAGGAGTAATATCATTTCAGTTTTTAGTTAAGACAGATAATAAAAATTAGGAGAAAAAATGAGGTAGGGAAAAAAGTGTCAGGTACAACCAAAGTAGCGATCACCGAAAGTGCAGATGAACTAAAAGAGCAAATGAATAAACAGTTCAGAGCCAGAGACAGAGAACGATTACAGGCTTTATATTTGCTCAAAAGTGGAAAATGCCAGCAGATTGTTGAAATAGCCGAACTCATCGGCAGAAGCAGAAGTACGATACATCATTCACCATGTTATCGTCCATGGGCGAGAACTCGATCCTTAATAAGTCAAAACCATTTGCTGTCTAAAGCGCTATTTACTCAAGCTCCTGGCTTAAAGTAATCTAAAAGGCGATCGCCTGAATCAGCTCGAATCAAGGCGACGACAACATCGGGTAAGGCAGTCAAACTAGGATAGATTAGATAACGCGACTCCCAACGAGGATTAAATTTATCCTTAAAACCATGCAGTCCTTGGAAATTATAAAAGCGATTAAGATGTTCATAGAGGTAATTTAAACCACCTTCTAGACGTGGAGATTGCCGGTCTTCTTTGAGTCCTGAAAGAGCCGATAAACCCAGATTAAAACTATCTAGCTCAAGTTTTTGATAGTGTTGGAACAAACAGACAAACAAAAATTCCATTACCCCATGTTCGACATCGTTAAGCTTACGCATTAGATCGATGGTAATCTCGTTTAGCTGATATTCGGGAACGATATTAGCAAAAGCGATTATTTCTCCTACTTCGCTTTCTACGGTGGCTATTTCGCAGTTACGTAAATAATTGTCATCAAACCAGCCTAAAGAAAACTGTTTTTCTGAACCCTGCATCTCATTTAACCATTGATCGCTAATGATTTTGAGACGAGCCAGCATTTCATCGGCGATTGGAGGCTGGTAATATTTGACCTGATAGCCTAGTTTATGGAAACGATTGAGGGTATTTCTCAGATGACGTTTTGATTTTCCTTGGGTGCTAAAAGTGTGTAGATCGACAATGCCTTCTTCGCCAATTTTGACAGCTTTAAAACCCAAAGTCTTATATAAATCTAAATTATCGGGAAGAGTCTGATAGAAAGCAGGATACCAGTCATGGCGATCGCAATATGCCTGATAGCCAATAATGGCATCTTTGAGATCTTCGGGTGCGCCAATGGGATCGCCTAGAGCGATCGAGCCTCTACCCTTTGGCACATAAGCAATGACAGTTTTGCCAGAGGGGGAAAAATAATAGCTTTTATCGGGCAGTAAACAAAAATGAGCTAAGGAAGACTTGCCATATTGTTGAATAATTTTACTAGCTTGTTCTCGTTCTTCGTTTGTACCGCCTACCTGTAGCAACACGGGGCGCAGTAGCATCCAGACTGCATAGGTAATGGTGCTTGCTCCCACAATATATATAGAGGTAATAAAAAAGCTACCAAAGCGTGTAGTAGGCTGTAATCCACCGTTATCGCCAGTGAAAAATATGGCTAGAGTTTGTTTTAAAGCTTGAGCTAGATCGAACTGAGTTTGATACTGTCTATCCATCAAAAAGAAACCCGCCGTACCATAAGCCAGGGTAAACAGAAGCGCACCCATTAAAACTCTGACTCCCTGAGCAATAGAAGGGCGATCTGATTGTGCTGTAAAACTATTACGCAAGACTAATAATAAAATTAATAACAAACCTGCGGGGATTGTTTCTTCAATGTCTAATCCTTTAAGCAGGTGAGACACGATGGAAATTATCAATAAAATTATTGTTAAGATCCAAGCAACTTTTTTACGTCGGAGCAAACGAGAAGCAAGAGTCAGTAAAATAAAGCCACTAACCGCAGCAAAAATATGACTCCCTGCGCGAACTTCAAACGGATATATCTCTTGAAGAATCGCAATTCTCTCTGGCAAACCAGGAGTGACGGCAGACATTAAATTTAAAATACCGACCAAACCTGTAAGTATGGCAACTAACCATAAGCCAATCGAAGTTTTAGATTTCTTCATCGCGTAATAATGTCATAGCTACAGCTAGAGTTTATCAAAATTATTATTTAATTCTGGGAACAATAAAATTATTAATTTGAAATTTTATTGTTTAGTGTAATGAACTTTTTTAACTTGGTTATTTTGGCAGTATTGCTGTCTCTAACCTATATTTTATGGCAGAAAATTCAACAGCAGAAACAATATCATCATGAGCATAAATTAAATAAAAGTTTAGACCAGCAGCTTTTAACCATGATGGGTGGAGATAAGCAAGCAGTTTTAAGATTATTAAGAAATGCTCGTAAGCGTAATCCTGGTCAAAGCTATCTTTGGTATCATGAAAAAGTAATTAGAGATTTAGAAAGAGATAGAAGATATTGACATTCTTTTAGAGTTATGCAGCTCAAATACGATAAAATTACTATTGATCTAAGATTTTTAAAACCTATTGGCTTTGGTTCGACTCATGTTGCTTCAATCATTTAATGGTAGTAATAATTAACTATTAATGAACCAGACAAATAGCGATTTTTTGCAGGGTGAATCAGTCAGTTTGCGTCGTCGAGTTAACTTACAGGTAAGCTATCATGCAGGCGCAACTCCTGGGCTAATATTTTTACACGGTGGACTAGGCAATCGATTTAATTGGCGATCGCAATACGAGTTTTTTCTGCACCAGGGAAGGGAAGTATTAACCTACGATTTGGCGGGACACGGACAGTCTAGCCCTTACAACCGCTATTCTTTAGGCAGACATCGCCGAGATTTAACCAGGTTGCTACAAAAGTATCAAATCAAATCGCCAGTTATTTGCTGCCATAGTTATGGTGTTCCCTTGGGTTTAGAGTGGGCGAGGCGTAATCAAGCTAGTGCTTTAATTTTGATTGCAGGAGGCACTCACGATCTTGCTCCCTGGTGGGAAATTCCCCTAATTAAGTTTCTTGCCTGGGGTGGGCGATATCTCTATCGCCTGCCTGGATTACAGTCATTTACTAATCGTATCTCAAGCGATCGCACACATCAAAAAATCGAGCAGTTTTTCGCCGAAAGTTCTCTACCAATTGAGCCTCATCCTTATAAAGCGTTAGAAATCTTTTGGGGCTACAATTTTTGGCAGCGTAATCAAGCTGGTTTAGATCAGAAAATACCTGTATTGGTTATTACGGGGGGTAAAGATCCTAGCTTTACCAAAGAGATGGGAGATGAGTTAGCTAATAGTTTTACGCTGGGGCAACACTTTCATCTACCAACAGCAGGGCATCTATTGATTGCTGAAGATCATCAGACAGTTAATCAGGCGATCGCCGATTTTATTGACAACATTAACCCGTAATAATCAGTTTTTAATTAGCATCCTCTTCACCAAAGATTCGATCTAATATACGACGATTCTCTAGCTGTAAACCTTCGATTTCGCTTTGCATTGTCTTAATGTCAGTTTGCATTGTCTCAATGTTAGTCTGCATTGTACGCATCACACCCATTGAATCAATAAAGATTTCGGTAGCTCGATCTATATTTTGCGTAAGGCGATCTAGATTAATATCTTGAGTAGCGATCGCATCAGCGTTAGCTTCGACTTTTTGACTAATACGATCGACTGTTTCATTCGTGGCATCGATTTTTGACGTAGTACGATGGCTAAGTTTGACAGCTGATTCTAATAATTTTTCGATTTGGGTTAATCTTTGTGTCGGTGTAAGTTCTTGAGGCATCTTAAATTAAAAACTTGTTTAATTAAATTTATTATACGGCGATCGCTAAATACTTTAAGCGAACCCAAACAAGTAATGCACAACCGATATGATTACGTTGAATCCTGGCTTTGCCCTAAAGGACTAGCCCTAAAGGATTAGCTCCTTACGTCGCGT
>JBHJNW010000158.1:0-12494 GCA_050330395.1 Pleurocapsa sp. | reverse complement strand
TTATTCCTCCGCTAATGTAAGATTGCCGATGTTTTTGTATTCTTGATAATACAGTCCTAAAAGCCCTCCGATAGTTCCCATCCCTCTGGAAATATATAGTAACGAGGTTACTACGGCAGCTTTTTCAATTAACAAAGAAGGTATCAAACGCAAAATGCCAATAACTATTAAAGCAAGTCCTTTCAGGATACGCATTGATTGAATTGAAAAGGACGGATATAGTTCTTTTTCATGAGAACTATGATTACTCCAGGTACGATAACCGCGAAACAAAATCCATTTGAGGTTAGTACGAGAAGTAATAATCAGATCGTACACTATTGCTTCATCGGCCCAGGTAATTTTATAGCCTGCTTTATTAAGAGTCAAAAATAAGTATGAATCTGAGCCGCCAGAAATTGCGAAGCGATTATCAAAAACTGGATTTAATTTACGAAATATCTCAGCTCTAACTAAGACATTGTTAGTAAAAGCTACTGGTCTATCTTCTCCTGTTTGATAACGAGGTGCTTCAAAAAATTTGCCTTTGATAATCCAGCTGGGAACTTGATAATCCTCAAAGCGAGGTATGACTGGTCCTGTAACAATATCTGAATTATATTTGTTTTGCACAAGTAGTAATGCTTCTAACCAGGAAGATTCAGGAATTTCATCATCATCAAGGATAGCGATAAAATCTGCATCTGTAGAAACCATAGAGATAGATTTGTTCCGAGCGTAGGTAATACCTCGTTGAGTTTCAACACCCGTTTTGAGTGTCCATTGAAACTCTGATTCTACCGCTGCACAAATTTTGCTGGCTAACCCTGCTGTATCGTTATCAACCACAATAACTTCAATTTCAGGACGTTCGATTTGTTTAAACGTCAGTTCATTTAGTCCTTTCAGCAAAAGCCGCAATCCTTGTGGTCTTTTGTAAGTTATGACGCATACTGAAATAAACATATTTTAAGTATTTTCCTTGAACCATTTGTTAAATACATTACATACCCTCATGACACTTCTCGTAGATTAAATTTGAGCGAACTCGTCAATATGTTTGCGGTCGTCAATAAATTTTTATAGCTCAGCAACGCTCAGACAATCAATATTAGCAGAAAACCCAATAGCAAATTGAAAGCATCCTGATGCAAGTTTATTATTATAGTGTTTAGCTTATCACTAAACATTATAATAGTTTAAATAAAGTGGTTAGAAACAAATAATCTTAGATTTGTTAAAGATGGGATTTGTGAATTTATTATGTTTTGCTAAACCGATCGCATCACATAATAATATATTTGCCTAAGTCCTGAAAATAATGAATCTAAACGAGATCAAACTTAAAATTGCCCGAATAACCAAAAAATCGCTATTCAAAGATGCTTCCTGGATGTTGATTGCCAGATTGTTCAATGTCATTGTCCAAGCAGCTTATTTTGTAATCTTGGCCCGTTTTCTGGGAGCAGAAAATTATGGATCTTTTGTAGCGGTTTCGGCGTTAGCTTCTTTGCTGTTTCCCTTTGTGGCTCTTGGTAGCGATGATGTTTTGGTTAAACAGGTATCGGTAAATCGGACAATCTTTGCTAGTTACTGGGGAAATACGCTATTAATTCTGCTGATCAATAGCATTGGTATTACTAGCTGCTTATTATTGCTCGCTCGGCTAATTTTTCCCCATAATATTTCTTTATTGACAATTGCATTTTTGTTGCTCGCCGATTTATTTGCTTTGGGATTGCAAGAGGCGAGCAACAAAGCACTTAGAGCTTTAGGTTTTGTCGGCAAAGCAGCTCAGCTAGTAGTTTTAAATACAGTAGGTAAACTTTTGGCTGTCTTGTGTTTGGTAATATTTATCGGCAATCTCAGCTCAGTAACTAAGATAGAACTGAATGCTTGGTCTGTGCTGTATTTCGCTAGTTCATTCTTCGTCGGCTTATTTGCTCTCTTGAGCATCAATAAAATAGCGGGTAAACCTAGCTTAAACTTAACCAGAGCTAAGTCAGACATTGCAGAAGGAATTTACTTTTCTATTGGTATGTCAGCCAATAATATCAACAATAATATTGATAAAACCATGCTTGCTAGTATGGCAACTTTAGATGCTACAGGAATATATGGTTCAGCTTACCGCTTTATTAATATTGGTGATGTTCCAGTAATCGCTCTGATTAGTGCCAGCTATCCCCGGTTTTTCCAAGAAGGTTCTCGAGGGTTGAAGAGCTGTCTCAATTTTGCTAAAAAACTGTTGCCGATCATTTTGATCTATGGTGTTTTCAGCGTTGCTGCTTTTCAAATTTTTGCACCGCTAGTTCCTAAAATTTTGGGTGCTGAATATCAAAATGCTGTCTCTACTTTGCGTTGGCTGGCTCCGCTGCCGTTAATTAATGGTTTACAATTATTAGCTGCTACTACTTTGACTGGTTTAGGATATCAAAAGATCCGTAGCTTAGTACAGATGATAGCTGCGATGATCAATTTAATTTTAAACTTCTGGTTGATTCCTATTTTTGGCTTGTATGGAGCAATTTGGGCAACGCTGACTTCCGATGGAATTAGAATGATTTCGCTAAACATTATTTTATTCTACTTATATAGTAAGAGTCACAAGCCTTTAACAGACTAGTACCGCTACGCGGTATACCACCAGGGCGATTGCCCTTCTAGTCCTAAAGGACGACGCGGAGCTAGTGGTTTACCATACACCTTCGGATATGCTTTAGCACATAAATCAGAAGTAGTTAATATATTAAGGCTTGGAAGTTTTTTAACTGGTTACTTTACTTACGCCTGCGACTACTAGTAACAAAATAACTGCAACGTTTAATCTTGATTTTGCAAGCCGTACAGTACCGAACCGACTAACCCAACTTGGGGATTTAAAACAATGTGTACAGGAACTGCTTCAATTAAGGTGCTAACTCTACCTTTGTTTTTAAAAGTATTTAAAAATCTACCATCTTGCATTAAGGGTAAGATTTTAGCGGCAATCCCCCCCGCAATATAAATTCCGCCATAAGAAAGCAGTTTGAGGGCGAGATTTCCCGTTTCTGCACCATAGGCTTCAACAAACATTTCCATAGTTTTTTCACATAGGCGATCGCTTTGCTTAAAAGCTGCTTGTGAGATGATTGCTGCGGGATCGATGTTTTTTTTCTGTTCCTCCCAAAGCCTAATTCGTTCACCAATTTCGGATGACTCTTCAGCAAAGCCATAATCCCGTAAAAACTGATAGATCGAGGTGATTCCCTGCCCTGAAACTACTCTTTCTACGGAAACACGTTCTACTTTTAGTTTGGTTCGCAGATATTTTAATAGTTCAATCTCTAAATCGTTACGGGGAGCAAAATCTGCGTGTCCTCCTTCGCTAGCAAAAATCTGATATTTCTTGCCTTGGGGGACTAAAAATGCTTCTCCTAAACCTGTCCCGGCGCCAATGACGGCGATGGGGGAATTGCTTCTAGCTTCGCCAGTCTGTAGCGTATGAACATCAAAATCTTTGAGTCCCAAAATGCCAAAGCTATTGGCAGCAAAATCATTAATCAGGCTGATTTTAGGAATGTCTAACTCCATTTCTAAGCGTTGCGTGTCCAAAATCCACTGAAGATTAGTCAAGTGGCAGGTATTATTCACTACTGGTCCGGCGATCGCAAAACAGGCTAACTGTGGCTTAAGATATTGATCCTGAGCTAAAAATTCTCGCACCATCGGTACCAGATCGGGAAAATTCGCACTAATATACTGGGCTTCTTTGACAGTTTTAAAAGTCTTTTCAGTCAAAGAGACTGCCGTAACTTCCACCAGACGCAGAATAGTCTTAGTACCGCCAATATCCCCAGCTAATAAAAACATAGTCTACCTGTTTCGATCTATATATTTGTCTATTGGTGCAGCTGTTTGAGATAAACCAAATCACATCTTTCAGTTTCTACACCATCGGCGGATTGATAACCGTTAAGTTCGTACAATTTTACAGCTTCCTGTAATATGGATGAGGTTTCTAGCCAGATTTCTTGATAATCCTTAATAGCGATCGCTTGTTCTAACTGTGCCAATAAGTATTTACCCAAGCCTTTGCCTCGAACTTCTCGTAGCAAATACATTTTGCGTATTTCTACAGCATTTTGTCCTCTAGCTATAGGCTGATATGCAGCTGTTCCGACGATCATAGAATTTTGCTCGACTACCCAAAACTCACCGCCCGCTGTCAAATAAGCTGATTCTACTTCGATCACGTCACGATCTGCTAGTTCTGGCTGCCAGGGCAAGCCATACTCTGCCAATACACTTTTAATTACCTCCGCCGCTGCCTGGCGATCTTCCTTTCGCCAATCCCTGACTAAAAACTCTTGATATTTCTGCTTCATGTTTTATCGAAAGCTATATTCGCTCCCTCGTTATTAATCCATAAAGATTGCCTAATATCTTTTCATCTTGCTTCTTTTAGCCCGAATATTTGTCATAATCATCATAAAATTATCTATTTTTCCCATACTACCCAAGTATTGTCGAGCCACATAATCTGTTTTAATGACATTAATTAACCAACAATGACTTCTGTTTCAGAAAAATCCAACCGTAATTCATCAGCCAAACCTGCTTGGAAAATTAAGCTGCTGTATGATGGCCAATGTCCTCTTTGTGTACGAGAAGTCAATTTTTTAACTAAGCAAGATGCGGGAAGAGGCATTGTCAAATTTGTCGATATCGCTAGTACTGATTACGATCCCCAGGACAATGAGGGAATTGATTTTGCTACTGCTATGGGGAGAATACATGCAATCTTACCAAATGGCAAAATAATCAAAAATGTCGAGGTATTTCAGCAAGTTTATGAACAGCTGGGTATGGGTTGGGTCTATGCTATAACCAAAGTACCGCTGATTGGCGCGAGCGCTAATTGGCTTTATGGACTCTGGGCAGACTGGAGATTAAAGCTTACAGGAAGACCAAATATAGATACTATTATTACTGAAAGACAAAAAAAACTTAGTGGTTCCAATTCAAAAAGATGTAGGGTAAATTAATGATTAGCAAACTGGCGTTAATCATTAGCATTAGTTTCATATTAATGTCGAACTAAAGCGGTTCGCAATGCTATCATCAATGTGCCAGAGATTATTATAGGGTAACAATTATGGTTCAAGCACCTGTATCTCCAGTAGTCCTAACTATCTTAGATGGTTGGGGTTATCGTGAGTCAACAGACGCTAATGCTGTCGCTAATGCTAAGACACCAGTATTTAGTAGCTTGCAGGCTGTATATCCCCATACACTAATTAATACGTCTGGCAAGCATGTAGGATTGCCAGATGGTCAGATGGGAAATTCGGAAGTAGGACACCTCAATCTAGGTGCAGGAAGGGTTGTTCCTCAAGAGCTAGTTAGGATTTCAGATGCGGTTGAAGATGGCTCTTTACTAAAAAACGAAGTATTAATTAATGCTTGCACCAAGGTCAACGCTTCAGGCGGAAAGCTGCATTTGATCGGTCTTTGTTCCGAAGGCGGGGTTCATTCTCATCTCAATCACCTGATTGGTTTACTAAACTTAGCCAAATCTAATAATGTTAAAGATGTCTGTATCCACGCTATTACCGACGGCAGAGATACTTACACTACAGAAGGCATTCAGGCATTAAGTAAGATTCAAGAGTCGATTGAAAAAGTTGGTGTAGGTCGTATCGTCACAATTAGTGGTCGTTATTATGCAATGGATCGCGATCGCCGTTGGGATCGGGTTAAGTTAGCCTACGATATCATGACCCAAGATAGGCAGATAACAGGTCTTACCGCTACACAGGTACTGGAAAACTCTTATGCCAAAGATATTACCGACGAATTTATTATCCCCACTAGAATAGCGGCTGGGGCGGTTGAATCAGGCGATGCGGTGATTTTCTATAATTTTCGACCAGATAGAGCAAGACAGCTCACCTATGCATTTGTAAATGATAAGTTTGATGGATTTGCCAGAGAAAAAATAGCTTCTCTGCATTTTGTTACTTTTACTCAATACGATTCCAACGCCCCTGTAAAAGTAGCTTTTCAACCACAAAATCTAACTAATATTTTGGGTGAAGTAATTGCCAATCAGGGCTTGCGCCAATTTCGCACCGCCGAGACAGAAAAATACCCTCATGTTACCTATTTTTTCAATGGTGGTTTGGAAATGCCTTTTGCGGGTGAAGATCGAGAATTAATTCAAAGCCCGATGGTAGCAACTTATGATCGTGCGCCAAAAATGTCTGCCGAGGCAGTAACAGATGCAGTTTGCCGTGCAGTAGATCAGCAGATTTATTCTTTGATTGTAGTGAATTACGCTAATCCTGATATGGTCGGACATACAGGCAACTTAGAAGCAGCAATCGAAGCGATTGAAACAGTCGATAGTTGTTTGGGTAAGGTAATAGAAACAGTTACGAAAGCGGGTGGGACACTTTTAATTACCGCCGATCATGGTAATGCTGAGTATATGCGCGATGCAGAAGGCAATCCTTGGACAGCTCATACTACTAACCCCGTCCCTTTTATTTTAGTTGAGGGAGAGTCGCGAAAAATTATCGGACATGGCGCAGATGTACCTTTGAGAACAGATGGTTGCCTGGCTGATGTTGCGCCAACTATCCTGGAAATATTACAAATTCCCCAACCAGAAGAGATGACTGGAACATCGCTAATTGAGCCAGCAGTCTACGAAGCAAAACCAAATCGTACCCCAATTAGAATATCAAGATAGAGTAGAGAATAGAGCTAATCTTATTCAATCCACTCTTAGCTACAAAAAAGTCAGTGGGATCAAGATTTATAAGCTGTAGTTCATTTAGATTAAAAATAATTGGTTGTTGTGATTAATCAGACAACCAATTATTGTAGCAGTTTCAGCTTGTTTATCCTGTAATCCACCCTAAAGCCAAAGAGACTAAAATAAATACTCCGAATCCCAATCTATACCAAACAAACACCCAAGTACTTCTTCGTTTAAGAAATTCTAATAGCCAGGCGATCGCTAAATAAGAAAATACCGCTGAAGAGATTAACCCAGCAATCAAAGGTAAAAACCCCGAACCAGTTACACCCGTATCAATGAAATCCTTTAATTCAACTAAGCCAGCGATCGTAATGGCAGGAATTCCTAACAAGAAAGAAAATCTCGCTGCTGAGGCGCGATCAATATTATTGAACAAACTGGCAGTCATTGTCGAACCAGAACGAGACACTCCAGGTATAAGTGCTAAAGCTTGGGAAAAACCAATAAGAATACCGTCTTTTACTGTCAAATCTTCAAAATTACGCTTTTGATTACCCACGTATTCTGCCAAAGCTAACAAGGAAGCCATCACAATAGAAACAATAGCAATTGAAGACATACTTCTGAGGGGAGAATTATCAAAATCAGGAACCAAAATTTTAACAGCTAAACCCAGAACTAAAATCGGTATTGTTCCCACGCCAATCCCCACCGCTAACCAAAAATCCTGAGACTCATAATTAGAATAGCGAATTGCTTTAATCATGCCTTTGGTAATTTGGGCTAAATCTGACCAAAAATAAGAAATAACCGCAGCAATACTACCAAGTTGAATTACCGCTGAAAAAGAAACTCCGGGATCGCCCCAACCAAAAAATACAGGTACAGCTTTGAGGTGTGCCGTACTACTAATCGGAATAAATTCCGTCGCACCTTGAACAAAACCCAAAACGATCGCCTGAAATAAATTTACTTGAGTCGCTGTGCCGACAACATCTGCTGTTGCTGCTTGAGTCAAAATATTAGTATTAGCTACTGCACTATGGTCTAGTCGAGAGTAAATTAAGCTAAATATAAGACCAAAGCAGAGGAAATAAATCAGGCTTGAATATTTTTTGGTCTGCCTAAACATAGTATTATGTTGATTCAAAATCTAAAACATTTGTTAAGTCTTTAGTTTATCTGGGAATATTCCAGAACCCAAGTATTTTAAACCAACAAATAAATTTAGATATGATAAGAAAGTGAGTACACTTAAAAATTACTAATAATCAAAGTATTAATTTGGTAGACGTATGAGTTATGCAACCTCTTCCGCTAGAGCAGAAATTAATGAACTGCGTCGTTTGAAAACCTTGCTGCCCCCAGAACTTCAAAGCTGGGTAATTGTCGAAGGATCAACCGAAGTCAACCCGCCTTTAGTACGTAGCGAAGAAATTGGTAAAGACGAGATTGAAATCCAAATCGATCTGGCTAAATGGGATAGCTTAGCGATCGATCAGCGTAATTTACTATTTTGGCATGAGGTTGCTAGGGTACAAAACGATACCATCCCGAAAGAAGGATGGGAAATGGCAGCCTTGGCAATCGGCTTAGGTGGTGCAGTCGGTGAACTATGGGTACAAGACGGCTTATTACTCTTGCTAGCTATGTCATTATGCGGAATCTCAGGCTATCGGCTATGGCAGAAAAATAGTAGCGAAAAAACCATTACCGAAGCGATTGAAGCAGATGAAAAAGCGATCGCTTTGGCAACTCGTTTTGGTTATTCTTTGCCTAATGCCTACAAAAGTCTCGGTAGTGCCTTGAAAACTTTAATTGAAATGACTCCGAGTCGTCGTAAAAGAAAAAAATACGAGGAACGACTTCAAGCATTACGGCGTAGTGCATCTAGAGACAAAGCTAGAACAAATGAAGGAAGAGAACCAATTGGTAGAAGAGAAAATCGCCTCTAAAATTAATTGAGAAATCAGCATATTAGCGTATTGCATTCTTCCATAAAAGCTTGTGATACTAACTTCATTAAGACAAATTAATGTTAAATTAGATTAACGAAACTAAATGAATGCTGGTAGCATTATGCATTTGGGTAAGTTAAATAAATAGTTCCTTGAACTGTTGCTAATCCTCCGATTCAGTTTTCTGGTTCAAAGTAAGTAAATTTGCTGATTTTTATCGATCGACTTTTATCGTTGATGCAGTTTGATTTCGCTGATAGCTAAAAATTGAGAATTAATGATTGACGAGACGCCAGAAATCTTGTTTCCTTTGTCCTCTATTCAGGACAGCCCAGTTGTAAAAATACCAGAACGCTTGACAGTTTTAGAAGCCTTGGTCTTCAAACAAACTGTAGGTCTACTGCTGCAACAAAACCTTCCTCATCATCAGATACTTCTTGATTTTAGTCAAACCAGATTTATCGACAGTAGCGGTATTGGGGCGCTGGTTGCCAACTTAAAATCAGCGCAAGCGAGGAACATAGAACTTATTTTAGAATCAGTTCAGCCTCCTGTAATGGCAACTCTCTCGATGACGGGATTAATTGATGTTCTAAGCATTAAATCTTCGGCTAAATGGTCGCTGAAAGAATCGCCAGAGACTCATCCTTCCGTCAGATCCCTAGTTAAACGACTACTGGATATCATGGGAGCAATTGTTGGGCTGATGATTACAGGAATTATTTTTATCCCCATTGCGATCGCCATTAGGTCAAATAGCAAAGGTTCAATTCTGTTTCATCAAACTCGCTGTGGTTGGATGGGCCGCAAGTTTCAAATCTGGAAGTTTCGCTCCATGTACGCTAATGCCGAATTAATGAAAAAACAGGTTGAAAATCAGGCCACCGGGGCTTTTTTCAAAAATGATCACGATCCTCGCGTTACTCCCATCGGTAGTTTTCTGCGGCGCACTAGTCTAGATGAGTTACCTCAGTTTTGGAATGTTCTTAAGGGGGATATGAGCTTAGTCGGGACTCGTCCCCCAACTCCTGAAGAAGTAGAAGTTTATCAAATACCTGAGTGGCAAAGACTGGATGTCAAACCTGGCATGACGGGAGAGTGGCAGGTAAATGGTCGTTCTCAGGTGCGTAACTTTGAAGACGTAATTAAGCTGGACTTGCAATATCAGCGTAATTGGAGTTTAAGCTACGATCTAAAGCTCATTTTAAAAACTCTAATTCTGATTTTTAGTAAAAATAACGGTGCAGTTTAAGTTAACACTCAACACAGCTTGCTAATGATTGCTTAATACTTATCAAGTAATATTTGAGTTCTTCTCAAGCTAAATTTAGCTCTTCACTGAGCGATCGCCTAAAATGTAGTTAAATTAAAGGAATCGCACATCATCAGTTTTAATGAGCCAGAATAAGTCAGAAATTACCATAGCTGTAGTTGGCGATGTTCATGATTTATGGGAACACGAAGACGAAATAGCTTTGCAGCACCTAGGTACAGATTTAGTTTTATTTGTGGGAGATTTTGGTAACGAAGCGGTAGAAATAGTCCGTCAAATTGCCGCAGTCAAAACACCGAAAGCTGTCATCATGGGTAATCATGATGCTTGGTACAGCGCATCTTCTTGGGGACAAGAAAAAGCTCCCTATGATCGCTCAAAAGAAGATCGAGTACAGCAGCAGCTAGATCTATTAAAGCAAGCTCACGTTGGCTTTTCTCAGCTGGATTTTCCTCAATTTGATCTGTCCGTTGTGGGTAGTCGTCCCTTCAGCTGGGGAGGCTCTACCTGGAGAAATAATCAATTTTATCGCGATCGCTATGGCATCAATAACTTTGAGGAATCTACGCAGCAAATTGTTCAATCTGCTCAAAACGCGGCTCACGAAACCATAATTTTTATTGCTCACAATGGTCCTTACGGTTTGGGGGACAAAACTGAATCAATTTGTGGTCGCGATTGGAAAACCGAAGGCGGGGATTATGGCGATCGCGATTTGACTGAGGCGATCGCTCAGGTACGTAATTTGGGTAAATCTATTCCTCTAGTTACCTTTGGACATATGCACCATGATTTAAAAAATCCTCGAGGCAAACGTAGGAACATAGTTGAGGTAAGAAATCGGACGGTGTATTTCAACGCAGCCTGTGTACCCCGCATCGCCAGAAGTTCTCAAGGTTCCAAACGTAGTTTCTCTTTGGTAACTCTACGTCAGGGAATGGTGCAAAATATTTCTTTGGTTTGGTTAAATCAAGATTTTGGCATTCAATCCGATGAGGTTCTTTATCAAGCTTAATTTTCCAATTGAGGCATTAAGGCGATCGCGGCTAGTTTTTTCAGTAATATTGAATATTATTTACTTAGTAATATCCCAAATATTTAGCTTAAAACCCACAAATATAGCATTTAAAAACCGTATATATATCTTAAGAATGCTGTCAAGATAAAATCTAGAACACGATCTAAGAAATTTCTGTAATTAAATAATTTTTTTTCCGAATAACATAGAAAAAATCTAAGCGTAAATGCTTTTTTAGTTAAAGTTAGGCTGTATTCGGAGAAATTACTGATGGTTATTCCTGGGTTAAATCTAGTGAATTTAGATGGCGAGAATGGTTTTACCATTCTAGGTTCGGAATCTTATTCTAACGGAACTGTTAGTACAGGTGACCTAAATGGCGATGATTTTAGCGATTTAATCATTAGTACTGCTGATAGCGACGAAGGTAGAGGCAAAGTTTACGTTGTTTTTGGCACAGAAGCAAGTTTTGATCCTAGCTTTGATTTAACTAGTTTAGACGGCAACAATGGCTTTACAATTCCAGGTATTGGTGAATATAACTGGCTAGGAGAAGCTCTTGCTAGTGGCGGAGATCTTAACGGCGATGGCTTTGATGATTTAGTAATTGGCGCAGTAAGCGCTGGAAAAACTGTTTCAGAAAATGATACCGAATATAGCCAAGAGCAAGGCGAAGTCTACGTTATTTTTGGCACAGAAGCAGGCTTTGATACTAGCTTTGATTTAACTAGTTTAAATGGCGACAATGGCTTTACAATTCCAGGCATTAACAAGAATGATCGATTGGGTAATCTTATTGATCTTGCAGGAGATATCAACGGCGATGGTTTTGACGATCTAGTTGTTAGCGGTGAAAGCAACGGAAAAGCTTATGTCATTTTTGGCACAGAAGCAGGTTTTGATGCCAGCTTTGATTTAACCAGTTTAGACGGCAACAATGGCTTCACGATTCCAGGTATTAATGGCATGTACGCTTTAAGTAGCTCATCTAGCCATGCAGGAGATTTAAACGGTGATGGTTTGAGCGATTTAGCAATCAGCTCTTTTGCCGACGAAAAAATTTACGTTATTTTTGGCACAGAAGCAGGTTTTGATGCCAACTTTGATTTAACTAGTTTAAATGGCGACAATGGCTTTACTATTGCTAGTAGCAACCAAGAGAATCGATTAGGAGATGCTGTCAGCAATGCAGGAGATCTAAACGGCGACGGTTTGAGCGATTTAATTATTGGCGCACCTTGGAGTGGAGAAACAGCCGACGAAAATTATGGACTGGGTAGAGGAAAAGCTTACGTCATTTTTGGTACAGAAGATGGTTTCGATGCCAATTTTGATTTGAATAGCTTGGATGGCGAGAATGGTTTTGCTATTTCAGGTATTGATATAGATGACAATTTAGGCGATGCCGTTAGCAATGCGGGAGATCTTGACGGTGATGGTTTAGATGACCTAATTATTAGCGCGCCATCTGCCGAAGAGTCAATTAAGCTCAGTAATCAACAGAGCGATCGCCAAAAT
>JBHJNW010000157.1:0-26787 GCA_050330395.1 Pleurocapsa sp. | reverse complement strand
GAAAATATTAGTTACGTTCATTGGTTTAGGCGAATGAGTTTTTCATGGTGAATTATGTTTTTGCAAAGCTACTGTCACTGTAAATGTAAAGTTTTGTCTCTAGATTCAACATTTCTGGTTCAATACATACGCAATGAGTCAAGAACCACAAAATACTTTTAAAGATGATGGGATTCGTCCAATCCAAAGCACTGAGCTGGAAGTAGCAGCTACTTTTGAGGATGATGGGGAACGTCCGATCGCTGAAAGTCCCGAATTTTTGCTCCGCGATCGCCAATTAAATAGTAATAGCAATTTGCTAGAGAATAACGGTGATCAAAAAACCAAAGATACTGATAGTTCTGAACCTGTAGATAATAGTCAACTAAAAGTTGTTGACACTTTTGAAGCTGATGGAGAACGTCCTATTATGGCTAATAAATATGAGGTAGTAGATACTATTAGTATTGATGGGGAACGTCCGATTACTTCTAATAATAGTTAGGCAAATTTTTTGATACATTGGTTTTATATCTTTCTAAAGATATAAACTAATAACTATATATATAAGTCATTAGATAGAAGAAAAAGCAAACTAAAATTGTTACTCTTGTGTTGTAAATAATTAATAATAAAACAAAAATATGGGTATTAAAGAAACTGCCGAAGAATTGAAGCTCAAAGCAGAAGCTCGCAGCGAAAGAATTGAAGGTAAAATTAGAGAAAATTTAGGAGAATATTCTGACGATCCAGAAGCAGTTGAAGCTGGACAAGAAAAGCAAGAACAAGCAGAAGCTTTAGACGAACAAGCCGAAAATAAGTAGTTGCATCTTAGTATGCTGTGACTTCAACTAAATAATCAAATAGATATCGGTAGGCGGTTATAGTTAATGACTGCCTATTATTTTTGGGTGTAAAATTAGTAAAAAACAAGGGGACAAAATTATCTTTATCCCCCATCTTTGATATCTGGTTGCTTTAAAGTCTAGTAATCAATAGCCTCAAGCAGAGAATTTATATTTATAAACTCTATCACTATCAGCTATCAATTAAATTCCAAAGACTTTAAACTACTTGTTCTACTTCAACAATTTCAGGAATTTTTTCTCTTAAACGACGTTCGATACCCATTTTGAGCGTCATCGCCGAACTGGGGCAAGATCCACATGCACCCTGTAGTCTCAATTTGACAATTGGACCTTCGATTTCGGCTAATTCGACGTTACCGCCATCCGCCATTAAATACGGACGTAGTTCGTCGAGGACGTTTTCTACGTTATCTTGAGTTAATGCTAATGCCATAGTTGATTAAGTGATTAAGTTGATTAACTTGTATGTCTATAAATCGATCCTAGCTTGTGATGGCAAAAATTTACGCGATCGTAGCAGGTTCTAACAACTGGCTTTGGGAAAAGACAAATTCAGTGGTAATTTTGGCTTCGTTAGAGTCGATAGATTCAATCACCTGATGCTTAGGAATATAATACTTACCAAGTTTTTCGTAGCTTTCGTTAAACTCGCGTTTAGCTTTTAGATCGTTGGTTTTAGAATCACGGAAAATAGCGTTGTAGCCAGTAGAAATATAGCCTTCTCCCGTATCCAGGCTTTCATTAGTATTAATCACAAATGCCATTGGTCCCATAACACGGCTAACCTGAGAAATTTCTGTACCGCGAATCTTGTAATTAGATCCCATCGAGTCACCTTGAACTAATATTTCTACCGCCCCAGATGCATCCTGTTCGCCGAAAGTAAAAGTGCTTTTACCGTGAGCATTTTCAAAGGTGTTGCGTTTACGGTGAGTAATTACATCTCTCATATGATTATAGACGCTTTCGGAGACTTTCTCGTCTTCGATACCGCTAACCTCTACAGATAAATCGCTGTTGACTTTGATATCGGCAGTATATACTTCTTCTCCTTGCTTCAATTCCAGTTTGGTAGTGTAGCCAGGAAAATCACTATCCCAGGTGTAACGGTTTTCGTAAGCAGCGCGAAAGCGATCGCGTGCAGTATTATCTGTCATATTTTCTC
Organism: Pleurocapsa sp.; assembly: GCA_050330395.1. Lineage (GTDB taxonomy): Bacteria > Cyanobacteriota > Cyanobacteriia > Cyanobacteriales > Xenococcaceae > Waterburya. The sequence goes on along the minus strand of JBHJNW010000157.1, from coordinate 24,774 downwards.
TTAAAATATTATTTCTCTTCCTTATCTAGTTTAAGAAAATTTGTCTCAATTAACCGCGATTAGTAAAATTAACCACAGCTAAAGTTATATTTTTACTCAATCCGTATTGCCCAAAACATAGATCTTGCTCAGCATGAGTTAACCTAAAATAAACAAGGTTTTTAACTTAAATAAAATGCAGTTTAATATATTTAGCTTTAATCCAAACAATCCTGAATCTTGGCTAATTTTACTAACTTATGCTGGATTCTGGGTCTATAGCTATTATTCACTGGTGATTTTTTTAATTCATCTCCGTAAGCAAAACCGTCTAATTGAGAATGAGGATAATTCCTTGGAAATTAGTAGCTGATTAATTAGCTGCTCAAGCTTGGTTAGAACTAGACTAAAGTGGATAAATATTGTTCAAGCTGAGTTTGACCCTCTGGCACCATCGCCCATCGCCCATCGCCAAATACTATCTTAAATAATTGACCAAAGCCTGCAAGCCCAAGTGATAGCTATCTGCGCCAAAACCACTAATTTGACCTATAGCTACTGGCGCAATGTAAGAATGATGTCTAAACTCTTCCCTAGTGTAAATATTGCTTAAATGCACTTCCACAGTAGGTATGGCTACGCCCGCCACTGCGTCTCTAATCGCGACGCTGGTATGAGTGTAAGCACCTGCATTGATGATTATTCCCTGATACTTAGTTCTGGCTTTATGTATCGCGTCAATCAACACACCTTCACAATTGGACTGCAAGCAGTCAACACTTACTTTTAGCTTCTTACCATCCAACTCTAAAGCTCGATTAATTTCAGCTAAGGTTACTGAACCATATATGTTAGGTTCTCTAAGCCCTAACAAGTTTAAGTTAGGACCGTGCAAAACTAATATGCTTATCTCAGACAAGAGAAATTAAATAGCTAAGCTAAAATTATAATTTAATGGTAACGATGGCGTTGGCGATCGTCAACAGGAATGGGGATTGCTTCCCTTTCTGGCTCTGTTTCTGGTCCTAGTAAAACTTCAATTAGCTTTTGTGCTAAGTCTCTGAGTTTGTCGAGTAGTTGTTCTATATAGTCCATCGGATTACGGCTCCTTAGGAAATCCTTAATTTTACTTAATCTTAATTATTTCTGCTCTTTGCCCATTAAACATCTACCATCCTACGTATAAGAAAGTAAACATTAAACCCTGCTTAATTAATCTTACAACTTTTGTCATAAATGTTCATTAATTAAGAGGTGTAATTTCAGAATTAATACCTACACTAGCATAAGCTGATAATTTGAGCATCTAGTCTTACCGAGGGGAAAGCCATTCTTAATCTTTTTATAATTATTGCTGATTTTCCGAAAATAGCCGCTCAAAGCAGAGTCACCAAAAGATATTTATCTTTTATCTCAACGATTAATAATTTATTAAAAATTTTGTCAATTTTAAAAGCACTAGAATTGCCAGCTAGGCATCTAAATTGACGTTAAGATTTATTGCCCTAAAAGATTTAAAATTAAGCTTTCTGGTCGCAGTAATAAGCTAATGTTGATTAGAGATACAGCATCTAACTGCCTTGGTGATAAGACAACATTAGTCACTCGCATTGGGCAACCTAATTCTGAGACAATTAGAACCAAGTTTTTAATGCCATACCGTTATTTTTCTGTCCAAACATCTAAACAGATTGCCTCAATTTAATTCAGGAGAAAAAAATGAAATTAGCCTATTGGATGTACGCTGGACCAGCACATATTGGCACTTTACGTATTGCCAGTTCTTTCAAAAATGTCCACGCCATCATGCACGCACCGTTGGGAGATGACTACTTTAACGTCATGCGGTCGATGTTAGAAAGAGAGCGAAACTTTACCCCCGTTACTGCTAGTATCGTAGACCGTAATGTTTTGGCTAGGGGTTCACAAGAAAAAGTTGTCGATAACATTACCCGTAAAGATAAAGAAGAACAGCCAGATTTAATTGTTTTAACCCCCACCTGTACCTCTAGTATTTTGCAGGAAGATCTACAAAACTTTGTGAGTCGCGCCTCAATGGATACTCAAGGAGACGTGATGTTGGCAGATGTCAATCACTATCGTTACAATGAACTACAGGCTGCTGATCGCACTCTACATCAAATTGTTAAATACTACCTAGAAAAAGCTAGAAAAAAAGAGCGAGTACCAACAAACAAAACCGAGAAGCCTTCGGTCAATATTCTGGGCATTTCTACACTAGGTTTCCATAATCAACATGACTGCACCGAACTAAAACGCTTAATGGCGGATTTGGGAATTGAAGTTAATGAAGTAATACCTGATGGCGCTTCGGTTCATAACCTGGAAAATTTACCCCGCGCTTGGTTTAATCTTGTTCCCTATCGTGAATTAGGCATGATGACAGTAGAATACTTAGAATCTGAGTTTTCTATGCCTTACGTAGATATTTCACCGATGGGAGTGGTAGAAACCGCTAGGTGTATTCGTAAAATTCAGCAGGTGCTTAATGACCAAGGTGCAGCAGTAGACTATGAGGATTTTATTAATAATCAAACTTTATATGTTTCCCAGGCTGCTTGGTTCTCTCGTTCGATTGACTGTCAAAACCTGACAGGTAAAAAAGCCGTCGTGTTTGGCGATAATACTCACGCAGCAGCGATCACCAAAATCCTCGCTAGAGAAATGGGCATTCAGGTTGTCTTAGCTGGTACTTACTGTAAATATGATTCAGACTGGTTTAAAGAACAGGTAAGTGGATATTGCGATGAAGTTTTGATTAGTGACGACAACGCCGAAATCGGGGATGCGATCGCGCGTCACGAACCCTCAGCAATTTTTGGCACTCAGATGGAACGTCATGTGGGTAAACGTTTGGATATCCCTTGTGGTGTCATAGCTGCCCCTATTCATATTCAGAATTTTCCCATTGGCTATAAGCCGTTTGTCGGTTACGAAGGTACTAACCAAATTGCCGATTTAGTCTATAACTCTTTTACTTTGGGAATGGAAGATCACCTATTGGAAATTTTTGGCGGACATGACACCAAAGAAGTCATCACTAAAGGTATCTCAGCCGACTCAGATCTGAACTGGAATAAAGAGGCTAAAGTAGAACTCGCTAAAATTCCTGGTTTTGTTCGGGGAAAAGTTAAACGCAACACCGAAAAATTTGCTCGCGATCGCCATTTATCGGAAATTACTTTGGAAGTAATGTATGCAGCTAAAGAATCTGTCGGCGCATAAGTTAAGTTAAGAGTAAAAAGAGGCTCTATCTAGTTTAGTTAGAGCCTCTTTTTGTCAAACTGTCATCTCTGCCAAATGAGCAACAGCAGAAAAATCGAAATTTACTCGCTCTTTTCAAGGATCAATTAAAGATTTAACGTCGCTGCAATGTCGCGATAAATCCCACATTCCATAGTCGTTTAGAGCAAACTCTAGCTGAATCATTAAACGAGGAGAAGTCACTGGCGGTGAACCGCGATGAAAACAAAACGGATCTTCAGCAAATCCATATCCAGCTGGGCCGCAAATATCAATAATATTATCTGAACCGTAGTAATTAGCAATCTTTTGATCGGATTGACTCCTCAAAAGACAATACATTAACTTTCTTTTATTATGGCTACCTGCAACACAACGATGAGAACCACTTAGTGAATCTACATCTGTAAGATAAAAGAAAAATTTTAAAGCGCGATAATCGTCTAAATCGTAATGGAAAAGTATCGAAGGATTGCCTATTTCTCCTTTTTGAGCATAGTCCTCTTTGTTGCCAATAAAATTCCAGGCTAATTGACTGCGAACTAAAACTGGTTTATTGCCTAGATATTTAGCGGCGATCGCGTTTAATTTAGAGTCACTTCCCAACTTTGGCAACGCTGCACATTTCGAGTTTGCATCTAAATAATTGCCAATCAATATATTAAGATTGTATTCTTGAGCTGCTTGTTCTTTTTCAGCGTATTTAAACTTGAATCGTGGATTACCATCAACATATATATCGGCAGAATAAGCAAATTCTAATATTTCTTGAACAATATTTGGAGGTAGTTGTAAACCTAGATAATAGCCTTGCTTTTCAATAGATTTGACCGCCAAATCTATATCTAATTCATCAAATACTGAAGTAGGATGATTAACATCATCATTTTTCGGACAACTAGTTTCGGTCAAAGTTAAAGATTGATCGCGATAAAAAAATTTACCGATAGTACGACCGAAGGGGAATCTAGCCACAGAAAACATTATTAGCCATCTATAATCACCTTTAATGATTTTTAAATACTGATAATATTTTTCAAAAATAACTTGAATTTTAGACCAGCAAGCAATTAGGGAAAACTTTTGATTTAGCTTGCCTATAATATCAGCTATATACATAGTTTAATGAGATTATTGAATATGTAGGTAATAGGATAGGCAGTGAAACCACGATCTTAGTGATGATGATTTTAAATTGAGACAGGCAAATGATATTCCTGATAAAAGTAAATATAAACACCTAAAATAGCTATTTTAATGTTATGTACTACTTAATGAAGTAAATCATTTAGCTTAATTAATATAGAGTTAATTGTGTTCAAATGCAAATATAGAGTTTTTTTGAACCTTAAGTACCTAATTGTCGCTGAATATCCTGACTTTCAAGGTTGTAAAATAATATACAGATAAGTCAACGTAAATCTTTACTTTTGCTCCTAGATAAAAACCAGCAATATTAACTGGTCAGATTGATTTTATGCCGAGCTGAATTTATTGGTAAATTGGGTTTGATTTAGCATTGACCGCCAGAGAGTTTTGCCAGCAGGTGCTTTATGACCTTGACAAAGTCCTAAAAAATCAAGACAATTAGAGATTGGGCATTACATAACTAGCTCGGAGCGGGTTAAAGCACTAAATGCCATAGTGAAGTTAGAACACTAAAGTCAGCATTAGTTAATTTCTACTTTCGCTTGGCTACCCTTACGGCAAAACCAAAAGAGATAAATTTTATGACTTACGCAATTGTTGAAGCAGGCGGAACACAAATTAGAGTTGAACCAGGTCGTTTTTACGACATTAACTTGTTGTCTGTAGATCCTGAATCTAGCTACACCATAGACAAAGTTTTATTAGTAAACCATGAAGACGAAGTGACTGTAGGTCGTCCGTTTATTGAAGGTGCTACCGTAGAAGGTACGGTTATGCGTCATCGACGAGGCAGAAAGGTCATTGTCTATAAAATGCAGCCTAAAAAGAAAACCCGTAAAAAGCGTGGACATCGTCAGGAATTAACTCGCCTGATGATTAATTCAATCAGCCTTAACGGTTCAGTTATTGCGACTGAGACTGAGACTGAGACTGTAGAAACTGCTACAGCCGAATAAAACAGATATTAACAAACAAAACTAAAAGAGGAAAATAAGATGGCTCATAAGAAAGGAACTGGTAGTACTCGTAACGGTCGTGATTCTAACTCTAAGCGTTTAGGAGTAAAGCGTTATGGCGGTCAAGAGGTTACCGCAGGAAGCATTTTAGTCCGCCAAAGAGGTACTAGATACTATCCTGGTAATAACGTTGGTCGTGGTAACGATGATACTTTGTATTCTTTGATTCACGGCGAAGTAAAGTTTGAATATCGTACTAAAGGACAAAAGAAAGTAAGCGTTTATCCTGTTGCTGAAAGTGCAGCATAGATATAGATAGTTTGCCCCAAGATTAATAATTTGAAAGTGAGACAGTCGCTACCAGCCAAAATTTTTGAGCGCGCTGTCTTAATAAAAAAGCACTCATGTTCATGGGTGCTTTTTTGTTGTCCAGTTAAACTAAATTCAATCAAGATCAAAAATTTCAGAGGTTTGTTCGTGTTTCAGCCAGAAGATAATTCCAATCCAAATCGCCCTCAAAACATTGGTTCTGACCAGAATTTAGATAGCATTGATGCCAATATATCAACTAAAAACGTCGCGGCACGTAAAAAACAGATTGAAAACGTCTTTGTTAAATTAATTGCGGTTGGTTTAGCTTTGGGAACAGTTTTGGGAATAGGTGGAGTGTACTTACTCAATAAGCTAGGTTTGACCAAAAAACCCGATCAAATAGAACAAGAAAAAATAGAGCAAGAACAGCGACAAGATCCTGTCAACCAAGTTTATCTATTTCCTTCCATTCCAAAATCTTTCAAAGCATAAGCAATCAGAACCTAATCTGAACTAATTGCTCAAGCTGGACAAGTTTTATTATTTGGGATCGCTTTTTTAAACCCGCCAAAGCGACCCAAACTCGGTAGATCGAACAAACAAGTCAGGAATTTATAACATTAGTCACAATCAGATGACTCGATTGAGCCAATAAATGTCATAATTTCATGACTTTAATGGGATTAAAAGATAATAAAATCGTTGTCTAATGATTTTTTCGCTGATCTATCTCGATCCCCAAGGTTATTTTATTGCTATAACTGATTCAAGTGGTTACAACCTTTCCCACGCAAACAAATAACAAATAATAATTTAATGTAGACGCAAATAAGGTTTAAAGACTCAACAAAGTATTCAACTGCTTTCGAGTCCTATATACATGGCTGCCAGCAGCTAGAGAATGTCTAAATAATCAGAGGCTGTAAGTTAATGGCAAAAGAACGTCCCCCACTAGAAGAAATGACCTTACGGCAACTTAGAAAAGTTGCCAGCGAATATAAAATATCTCGATATAGTCGAATGCGCAAAGCACAACTGCTAACTTCTATCAAAGAAGCGATAAAAAAAACCGAACAATTAAGATTTTCTCAGAATCCATCAGATATGCAGGAGGAACAACAAGTGAAAAGTACAAAATTTGAAGTTGGTCAAGACGACGACCTGATGGAAACCCTCGCTTCCGTTGATCGAGATTTGGGAGAGCTTCCTGATGGGTATGGAGAAAGTCGCATTATGTTGATGCCACGGGATCCCCAATGGGCTTATGCTTACTGGGATATTCCCAACGATCATAAAGAAGAATTGCGTCGTCAAGGAGGGCAACAGCTAGCCCTGAGAATTTATGATGTGACCGACATTGAGATTAATCATCAAGCCCCTCATAGTGTTCAGGAATATCTTTGTGACGAGTTGGCAAGAGAATGGTACTTACCGATTCCTGTAAGCGATCGCGATTATGTTGCCGACATTGGCTATCGCTGTGCTGACGGACGCTGGCTAGTATTAGCTCGCTCTGCCGCTGTTAGTATTCCTCCTGTTTATCCCTCTGACTGGATTGAGGATGCCTTTATCACAGTTAATTGGGACGAAGATCTCAAAGGTAAAACACTTTATACTCTTGTCCCTCCCGCCAAAAAACAAGCAATGGGTACAGATGCAGGTGTAGCCAAAGGAGATCAGCTTTATGATACTGTCTTTGGCATGACTCAGACTACTGAATCAATGCGCATAGCTGGTTCACTGTTTGGTTCAATGCAGCAGACTCCTGAGTCAGCGGTTAGTTCCTATGTATTTCCTTCTGGCGTAGGAATGTGGGCAGTACCTACTGCTTCTGGTCAAAATATGTCTGGGGCTGGTTTTTCAGGAAGTCTGCCTGTGGCGCGTCCCCGCAAGTTCTGGTTAGTTGCCGACGCTGAGTTGATTGTGTATGGTGCAACTGAGCCTGATGCTACTGTTACCATTGGCGATCGCGAAATTAAGCTAAATCCCGATGGAACATTCCGCTTTCAAATGTCTTTCCAAGATGGGGTAATTGATTATCCGATTAAAGCCGTAGCGATCGATGGAGAGCAAACTCGTTCGATTCACATGAACTTTGAACGGGAAACTCCTTCTCGTAATACTAATACAAAGGCAGAAGCAGTTGAAGAATGGTTCGCCTAAATCATTAGGCTTTAACCATTAATTGAGCGCAGAAATTACTTTTATTACTTTTAATTAGGAATTAATAGCCGAGATGCAATCAGGCATCTCGGTTTTTTGTTGGTATCATTACTTTCGCTCTTCATCCTAGCCGATGGTAAACCCGAAAAGGCTAAAGGCTGGCTATATTAAGATTTTTCTGGATGCTGATGACTAATTATGACGGTACTATATGATCAAAAAGAATTAATTCTAGATCAATCGTTAATGACCACCACCGCTTCCCCCGCAGCAGCAGAGATTAGGGCAATATTCGATCGCATTGCTCCTATATACGATCGCTTAAATGATCGCCTGAGTTTCGGACAACATCGGATTTGGAAGCTAATGGCAGTCAAATGGAGCGAAGCCAAGTTAGGCGACAATGCTCTCGATGTTTGCTGTGGCAGCGGCGATTTAGCTCTATTACTTGCCAAACAGGTCGGTACTTCAGGGAGAGTTACGGGATTGGATTTTGCTCGTCAACAATTGGCGATCGCCAAACAACGGCAACTGACTAAGTGTCCTACTGTGCCAATGGAGTGGCTCGCAGGAGATGCTTTAGCTTTGCCCTTTACTGATAATCAGTTTGACTGCGCGACGATGGGCTACGGATTGCGTAATGTAACTGACATTCTTCTGAGCTTGCAAGAGCTTTGCCGCGTGCTGAAGCCAGGAGCCAAAGCCGCAATCCTAGATTTTCATCGTCCAGATTCTGGTTATCTGCAAGCCATGCAGCAATGGTATTTAACTAATATTGTGGTGCCAGCTGCCGCCGATCTGGGGATGAAAGAAGAGTATGCTTATATTAACCCCAGCATCGATCGCTTTCCTACGGGTACAGAACAAGTAAAACTAGCTCAAGCAGCCAATTTTAGTCAAGCTGTGCATTATCCGTTGCTCGGAGGCATGATGGGTATATTAGTGTTAACTAAATAAAATAGAAGATAGAATTAATTTTGGCGATCTAATCTTTATTTTCGATTCAACATACTGCTTTGGCACTAGCGAATCTCTGGATATTTTTTGTTCCCCCAATAGCTGGCAGCATTATTGGCTATTTCACTAATGACATAGCAATTAAAATGCTGTTTCGTCCCTACAGGGCTATTTATCTGGGCAAACGCAAGCTCCCCTTTACCCCAGGCTTAATTCCCAGCAATCAAGAGCGTCTTGCTCAGAAAGTTTCCGATACAATTATGGGTTCATTGCTGACTCCTGGGGAGATCCAAAAGTTAGCCCAAAGGCTTCTGGCAACCGAGCGTATTCAGGGCGCAATCTTATGGCTACTGAAATTAGCTCTCGATCAGGTGGAGTCAGATCGTGAACAGAAAACAGCGAAGATTTTAGGCAGTATTCTCCACGATCTATTTAGCCAATCTTTACCTCGCTTATTAAAGGTACTGGCGAGAAAAGAAGACTTTCTAGAAGCGCAAATAAATCAAATTTTTGACCAAATTCTGCTAAATTTTCAGCTCAAGGATACACAAGCCAAACAATTTTCCGACTGGCTATTGAGTTCAGTATTGCCTCCTAATACTATTCGCCGAGCCATGATTGATTTTTTAAGCGATCGCAATATTCAAATTATTGACGAGGGTTTTCGTGAAAAAACTAGCGGTACTTATTGGGTGGTGGCAAACCTATTTGGTTTACGCAACAGTCTCATCAGGTTACGCTCTTTTTGTCTTGATGAACCAGATATTACTAATGCCAGACTCGAAGAACTAACCTTCTCATTGCAAATCCGTGATCGGATTAAAAACTGGCTGACTAACCTTTCTCTGCAAAATCTCCCCGTCTCTACCGTCAGACAACTGCGTAAGACTGTTAGAGAAGGAGTCCGTAACTATGTCAAAGAACAGGGAGGTGATGTAGTTGCTCGTTTAGGAGACTCCGTAGAGTGGGAAAATTTAGCCATATTAATCCTTAAGCGTCTGCAAGCTTCACCAACGGTTAATGATTCTTTAGAGGTAATTAGTCAAGAGTTAGCCTTAGTTTTAGAACGTTATCTCGAACAAGATCTAGAAAAGTTAGTAGCCCAAGCTATACCAATTCTGTCAATTGATCGGGTGATTATTGAGCGTGTTTCAGCTACTTCTCCTGAAGAATTAGAAGCATCAGTTCAAGGTATTGTCAAAAACGAACTCCAGGCGATCGTTAATTTGGGGGGAATATTAGGTTTCGTTGTGGGATTATTGCAAACAGTTCTGCTATTTTTTAATTAAGATTTGTTGAAAAAACTTCAATTTCACATTAATATTGGTATTCAGATTCAGGACTTGGCGATTGACGTTGATCGCTTGATAACTTCCAGCTTGCTATCAGAGAGTTCGTATCATGTAATCGGTCAAACTTATTTTTTAATGATTAATTGCTGCTGAACTGCCTCTAACAACTCGTCAATTATTCGGTTATGAAAATAGTGGGGAGGATTCCATTTAATCCATTCGGAAGCGTTATGCTCGGTCATGACAATTTCTAGTTCTTCACTTACCCAAGCAAAAAAAATTACTAGAGACTTTTCTACTTTTTGCCCCCCAAAACGCCTGTAGCGAGGATAATAAATCGTCCGAAACCGAAAATCTAATTCCAAGCAAACTTGTTTTTTAGAAATTCCAGTTTCTTCAAATAGTTCTCTTAAAGCACACTGTAGCTCTGTCTCTCCTGGTTCGATATGACCTTTGGGCAAGTCATAACGATACGATCGCTTCATTAATAAAAATGATGGTTGTTTAGTTCGAGTGAAGCAAATTATGCCACAGGATTTTACTTTTTGCATGGAGAGCGATCGACGACAGAGACGATCTTAATCAAAATAAGTGTTTTAAGTCTTTAAGTCATAATTTAAACTAGTTCCTCAGGTAAACTCAAGCTACCGTCAGCGTTACAGGGAAAGGAGATCGCCTTTTTCACTGCCTCAATTGGCAATACACCATAAAGATGAGGGTATAGTTCTGTACCCCCCTCTAAATTTTCTTCAATGAGACTGCTATTTATTTTAGAGGATTCAATGACCAATATAACAAGACCACTCTGCCCCCGATAAAATCTATGAGCTACTGTCAAGAGCTGATGACTATAGGAACAGTGAATAAAGCGATCGCCAGCAAAGTTTAATGGTTTGTATTCGCCAGTGGCTTGAGCATCGTTCCACTCAGCGGCAGACGTTATATGATACAGCAGCACTCTGCGCTTCAATTTGACCAACGGTCACGCGCAGGCATATGCGGAGCGGTATCCTTTAGGACCTTCGTTTCACGGAGGTGTACGCGTGACTCACCACTAACACCACTGATATGAATAATTATCTCTCTGTAATTACTGCGCTGACGATGTTCCCAAAGATAAATTCCCTGCCATGTGCCTAACACCAATTTTCCTCGAGCAATGGGAATGTGTTCTGAAGTATGAGTTAGAGCCGATCTAATATGGGCTGGCATATCATCCCTCCCTTCGGCACTATGAATATAGCGATGAGAGTCTTCAGGGACTAGTTGGGCAAAAAAGTTTTCTAAATCGGTCAAGACATCAGGATCGGCATTTTCTTGAATCAACAAAGATGCCGAAGTGTGGCGCACGAATACAGTACATAGTCCAGTTATAACCTGGGACTGAGCCACAGCCTGCTCAACTTGGCTGGTAATCTTATGCAGCGATTTACCTGTGGTTTTAATTTTTAAAGCTATTTGATCATGTTTCATTGATTATCTTGTCAAGTGAATTAAATTAATTTACCTCTAAACGGGAGGATCAGCTATCAGCAGGTTTATCGTTGGGAGACTTGGGTTTTTTGTTGATGTTTGGCTGATTGTTCGCCGCATTTGAGGAATTTTCTCTAGCTTCTGCTTCTAACTCTTGAGCAGTCGGATTCAAATTACAGCGAGCAAATAAAGATTTGATCACATTTTGTTCTTCATCTGGAAGAGCAAACCACCAGGGAAGATGACCTGCGGGAGCTTGGCTCGGTTCAAAATCCAGTTCATCGTAAAGTAGATAACCAGTCCCGTTGACAACTTCGCCTTTTTTCCAACCAACTTTGGTAGCAAAACGCCGCCAAGTTTGAGTCGAAAAATCCCCTTGTTGATTTACGCTCTGCCAAGCTTCTTGTTGGGGACTAAAGCCAAATTTATCATTACTATATTTCTTCCACAAATGATCAACAGTTCTAATATCAGGACAGGAAAATTCAGCAATAGTATTTAACTCGATAAATAAGTGTTGGTTCTGCTGTTTAGCAGTTTTGACAATTTGCTCGACTAGCTGATAGGTATGAAGATCTGCCTCTGACCATTTTTTCTCTCTCAGCAAATTACGTAGTTTGGTGTAGTCAATACCAGTTTGCTGAGAAATCAAAGTTATTTTTCTAGTAGTCGTGGGAATAGCAATCTCTTCTGATTCTGATTCGGCTGCTGGCTGAGTAACTTCTGGTTCTGGTTCGACTGCTGCTGGTGGTTCTGGTTCTGGTTGAGTAACTTCTGGTGATTCTGCTGCTGGCTGTTGCTCTGCTTCTGAATTAGATGTTTCTGGCGGAGGCTCGGCAGAAAAAGTAGGTACAGAAGAAATGTTTTCTGAGTTGGTTGATTCTGCTGCTGGCTCTGGGGTGGAATTTGTTTCGGCTGGAGGAGGTGAAGCTGCTGCTGGTTGTTGAGTTACTTCAGGTTGAGTATTGAGTTTAGCGATCGCCTGTTGATAGCTGTTGATGGGAATAGCATAATTAGAAGTTCCTCCTGATATGGCATTAATATTAGCCTCTCCATGAACTCCAATCATCAAGCCATTTTGATTAAACACTGGTCCGCCACTCATGCCAGGGAAAGCTTCACCGCTATACACTAAAGAATAGCCGTTTTCCCTTGCTTTTGGCAGTATTCCCACTAAATTAGCCGTAAAAAAGCGATAATAACGATTGTCTTCAGTTCGCAGTTCACCTGGATAGCCCGCGAAATAGACATTTTGCCCTTCGCTCAGGTTACTAGAATCTCCCATTTCAGCAGTCTGATAATTTTGGTCGCTATTAAATTTAAGTATGGCTAAATCTAGCCCTGGCAATTGTTGAATACTAGCGGGGTCAACCTGATGTGTCCTACCATCGATGGTCTGGACAACATAGTCACCGGGGTTTTTAGTTACGTGCCAGTTGGTCAACACAGTGTAAAGATTATTAGTATGTTTAATAATCGAACCTGAACCAGTACCAGCACCATCTATGCGAACGATGATTGGTTTAGCACGAAGATTGACTTCTTCTGGAGAAAGAGCCTGCGCTATTTGGGCGACAGCAGCCTTGGTGTGCAGTGGTTTTAATTCCACAAATAACCAACTTAGCATGACAGTGCTGCCTACTGTTGTGCCAATCAATAGTTGGGTAATCTTGCTCGCAAATTTCATGTAATTTAACTCCGATAAGTCTAACTAAGAATGTTCATTGGTACTGACGTTTAAATTGGCTAATCCAGACCACGATATTTAGTTAGATTCGACAGACTACTAATAAAAATTGAATAGCAATCTATTATAGATGATGAATTATTAACTATTGTATTTACTTCCAAGGTGTCATGACTTAACAGTTATCGAATTGCTAGACAATCTGACTAATATTATTTTATTGTGGCAGAAAAATTACCTCAACTCGATTGCCTGCCTCAGCAAATCAATTACCAGCTAAAAGAGCTACAGACACTAATGCTCAGAAATTTGCTCAGAAATTAAAACTCTCAACTAGCAACGTTGCTATGATTATTTAGTTTCTTTTTCGGAAATAGGCGCAAAAACACTCAAGCTTTTGGGAAGACACTCAATTTCCAAGGGAGTGTTGCCGATGATTTCGCCGTCCAGTACGACTTTTTGCGCAGGATTAGCCGAAATTCTGACTTTGGGCGATCGCAAATGCACGATGTTATCTAGTCCCGCATTGGTTTTGATCAAAGCAGCACCTAACATACTTAAAATTGTAGTTACTGCCTGTATTTTGTTATCTACGGTAGCAATAGTAATATCTAATAAGCCGTCATCAGCGATAACTTCGCCAATTCCTTGAGCTAACACCGAAGTTGGTGGTGCAGCATTGGCGATCGTAATTGCCCCTGCCTGGAAAGTTCGGATCTCCCCTTCGATTTCTATTTCGGCTTCAAATAACTGTTGTTCGTCAAGCTGTTGCCAGCCAGCCATGAGATAAGCCAATGTTCCCCAGCGGTTTTTCGCCTCGCGGTCTGCTTTTTCAATCGTCTCTGCTTCGTAGCCAATTCCCGCCAGTAAAATCAAGGGTAAATTATTACAAACAGCCGTATCAACTACCCGCGTTTTTCCCGCCAAAATTATTTCGCAGGCGCGTCGCATTTGATTAATTTGTTGAGTAATGCCCAACGCCATACTAAAAGCGTTAGCCGTACCTCTAGGGATGATACCCAAAGGAATCTCAGTACCAATAATTGCTCCTGCTACCGCCGATACCGTACCATCTCCGCCAGAAGCAATAATTAAATCGGCATCTTGGGCGATCGCCTGTTGTGCTAATTCTTGAGGATCGATATCGGGACTGGTTAAATGAACCTCTAAGTGTAAATGAGGCTCTAGCATTTGTTTGATAAATTCTAGATCTTGTTTGCTGTTGCCATTACCAGAGACAGGATTAAAGATTAAATGAGCTACTAAACTTTGAGCCAAGCTATTGGCGATCGCTTCTGCCGTTCCTAAGTTGGTCGCTAAAGGAACTAAATGAACATTGCAAATCCGCAATAGTGCCTGAATATCTGGTTCATGGGGTTGCGCATTCAAAGGATCGATCAAAAAGATGACCGCAATTACTTCTCCTGTGACAATTTTGGCAGCAATTTGAGTATCTCCACCTAAAGGTCCTGATGCTAATCGTTCTATAGTTAAAGACGTAGCCTCCAAAATTCGTTTGCCTGTTGTTCCCGTAGCAATCAGATGATAGCGAGATAGTAAAGGTTTGTGACGCAGCGCAAAATCTACCATCTCGTTCTTCTTAGCGTCATGGGCAATCAGAGCAATTGTTCTAGCCATAGTCGATTGGTTACAAAAAAACTTCAAACTTTAACAAAGCATTTAGTTCGGTCGTGGTTCGGTTTTATAGATGAAAACCAGGTAAATAGATGCGTTAAAATCATTCTACAAACCTTATCAAAGCAATAATTTAAGCTTATTTGTTGTTGACCCAATAATTAGTTGAGTAGATAACAATATAACGTAAGAGGTAAATTAACTTAGAAATACTTATGGATTCACCAATTCAGGCAGTACAAGCACCCTATAGAGGAGGCGGTGGCAACTATCGTACTCCACCCCCAGATTTACCTTCTCTACTACTCAAAGAGCGCATTATCTATCTAGGACTTCCATTAGTTTCTCCTGATGAGTATAAAGACCAAATGGGGGTTGACGTTACCGAATTGATCGTAGCTCAGTTGCTATTTCTGCAATTTGATGACCCAGATAAACCAATTACCATGTATATCAACTCTACTGGCACTTCCTGGTATGGTGGAGATTCAATTGGTTTTGAAACCGAGGCTTTCGCAATTTGCGACACTATGGACTATATTAAACCACCAGTTCATACAATTTGTATCGGTCAGGCAATGGGAACGGCAGCAATGATACTCTCTTCTGGAGCAAAGGGTTACCGTGCCAGCTTGCCTAATGGCACAATTATTCTGCACCAACCACGCCAGGGTGCGCGGGGTCAAGCTACAGATATTCAAATTCGCGCTAAAGAAGTTATTGAAAATAAGCGCGTTGTGCTAGAAATTTTCAGCCGTAATACTGGTCAATCGATCAAAAAACTAGAGAAAGATACAGATCGAATGCTCTATATGACTCCCCAAGAAGCTAAAGAGTACGGTTTAATCGACAAGGTTTTAGAAAGCACTCGCGACCTACCCACTCCTGTTTCTGTTCTAACTTAATAAAGCTCTAGGCTATAGGCTATAGGCTATGGGCTACAAGCGATAACAAAAATAATCATCAATATTTCAAGGTAAAAATCCTATGCCCATTGGTATTCCCAAAGTTCCCTATCAACTTCCTGGTCAGCAATATAGTGACTGGATCAGCATTTATGACCGTTTATATCGCGAGCGCATTATCTTTTTAGGCAGAGGCGTTGATGATGGTTTGGCAAACCAGATTATTGCGATTATGCTTTATTTGGACTCTGACGACCCTGGTAAACCAATTTATTTATACATAAACTCTCCTGGTGGTTCGGTGACTGCTGGATTGGCGATTTATGACACTATGCGTCATATTAAATCGGAAGTAGTTACAATTTGTGTTGGTCTGGCTGCTTCGATGGGAGCATTTTTACTCTGTGGTGGAACTAAAGGTAAGCGTCTGGCTTTGCCTCATTCACGGATTATGATTCACCAGCCTTTAGGTGGTATACAAGGGCGCAGACAGGCGACAGATATTGATATTGAGGCCAAAGAAATTTTGCGTATCCGCGATCAGCTAAACCAAATGATGGCAGATAATACAGGTCAACCTGTTGAGAAGATCAAGAAAGATACTGACCGTGATTACTTTATGTCGGCTTATGAAGCTAAAGAATATGGTCTGATCGATCAGGTGATCGAAGACAAGCAATAGTTCTCAACAGCATCGAATAATAAGTATATTTTTACTGGACTGGCAGGTTAGCAAAACTTGCCAGTTTTTTTGATTAATAAAATTTTGGGGAACAACCTAGTTGATTTGATTTAAGTAGATTTACTTGGTTGATTGCGTTTGTTGCAAATTATTTCTAAGTTAGCAGGATGGTAAATCTCAAGATGTTACTCTAGAATTCTTCGTCAAGAAAATAAATAAGATAGGCAAATAAGACTTTTCTATTATTTAACTATTAGTGTTTATACTGTTGACAAATTGGTAAGTACGAATATCTAGTCTAACGGATGAAAATCTATGAATATACACACTCTCAGAACCAACGCGATCAGAACCAAAAATAGATTTCTCGGCAAAATTAAAAATACGAAGCAGAATCTAAATTACGTCAAAGATTTAGAGTCCTGGGGAAGCCTGGAAATTGTCAACGCCAACGATGTCTATATTGAATACACCCTGAAGTAAGTCTTAAAGTACACACATCGATTAACTGCCTTTTAGTTAAAAGGCAGTTTTTTTTGATTTTTTTGTCTGATCAAGTTATCTGATTTGATTTTAAAGTAATCTTATTTAAAATAACTAATCAAACTGAGGGAAGAAAGTACATCAAAAATAACAATTTTTGGGTTTCCAAAAAACTAAGAAGCGATCGCTGCTTCTGATTAATTGAATTTCGAGTTTGAACTTATTTCACGCTGCTAATCTACTTTGATAGGGGAATAACTGAAAATGAACCACGGTTAACTGGTATCCTGTTTAAACGATAGGGCAATAAGTAAATCTCTTTTATGGCTAATTTTTTATTGGAAGTAGGGACAGAAGAATTACCCGCAGATTTTGTTAGTAGTGCGATCGCGCAATGGCAGACTAAAATCCCCAGCAGCTTATCCCAAGAGTTTTTAAACCCTGGCAAGATTGAGTATTATGGAACTCCTCGACGTTTAGCCATCTTAATCAAAGATATCCCAGAGCGGCAAGTAGACCGAGAAGAAGCAATAAAAGGTCCTCCTGTAAGAGCCGCATTTAAAGATGGGCAACCCACTAAAGCAGCCGAGGGATTCGCTCGTAAGCAGGGGGTAAATCTAGCAGATTTAGAAATTCGCGATACTCCTAAAGGAGAGTTTGTCTTTGTTCAAAAACAAATTACAGGTCGTCAGACAACCGAGATTCTACAGGAATTATGTCTCCAGTGGATTACTGGCTTGGAAGGTAAGCGTTTTATGCGCTGGGGAGATGGAGATTTGCGTTTTCCTCGTCCAATTCGGTGGCTAGTAGCGTTATGGGATAGTGAGGTTTTGCCTCTGGAATTAATTAATGGTTCAGAAAGGATCGCGAGCGATCGCGCTAGTCACGGACATCGTGTTTTACATCCTGATCCAGTGACAATTACTCAAGCCACAGACTATGTAGAGACTATGCGCTTGGCTGCGGTAGAAGTAGATTCAACAGCCAGAAAAGAAAAGATTAAAGCAGGTATTGTGGCTGAAGCTAAAAGTATTGGCGGCAAAGCCGAGATATACCCTAATTTACTCGCCGAAGTGGTAGATTTGGTAGAATATCCCACCGCAGTAACAGGTGAGTTTGAAGCGGATTTTTTGCGACTACCAACAGAGGTAATCACTACCGTAATGGTTAGCCATCAGCGTTACTTTCCTGTACATCAAAAGGATGGCGAGGGTAATTTATTACCTAACTTTATCACTATTTCTAACGGCGATCCGCACCAGAAACAAGTCATTGCCGAAGGAAACGGCAGAGTCATTCGCGCTAGGTTAGCAGATGCTCAATTCTTTTATCAGGCAGATTGTGATGAACATCTTGATACTTATCTGCCTCAGCTAGAAACCGTTACTTTTCAAGAAGATTTAGGCTCAATGCGCGATAAGGTTGATCGCATTATTGATATGGCGAAAACGATCGCCGAACAGCTAGAGGTTGACGAAGAACAGCAAAACGAAATTGAAAGCACCGCTCTTTTGTGTAAAGCCGATTTAGTCACGCAAATGGTCTATGAGTTTCCCGAACTACAGGGAGTCATGGGCGAAAAATATGCGGTTGTAAGTGGCGAGTCTGCGACAGTGGCTAAAGGAATCTTTGAACATTATTTGCCTAGGGGCGCGGATGATTTGATGCCGACAACTTTAAATGGTCAGGTAGTTGGTTTAGCCGATCGCCTGGACACTTTAATTGGCATCTTTGGTTTAGGAATGATTCCCACTGGCTCTTCCGATCCTTTTGCGCTACGCCGTGCCGCCAACGGGATCGTCAATATAACCTGGGAGACAAATTTAGCGATCGATCTAAATCAATTACTCGAACAGGGTGCAGCCGATTTTGTTTCGGCACATTCAGATTACGAGTCGCCGATCGCAGCTTTACAAGAGTTTTTTATTCAGCGCATCAGAACTCTCCTACAAGACGAAAAGAATATTGATTACGATCTAGTGAATGCCGTGGTGGGTGATGCCGATCCTGAATACACCGTAAGAGCTTTAGCAGATTTATTAGATATTCGCGATCGCGCTTTATTTTTGCAACAGACACGCGACAACGGTCAGCTGACCGAAATCTATGAAACCATCAATCGTTCGGCACGTTTGGCAGCTCAAGGTGATTTGCCTACTCAAGCTTTAGATCCTCAAGCGTTAATTGACCCCAATTTATTTGAGCAATCTTCTGAACGAGCCTTTTATGAGGCACTGGTGAAACTACTACCGCAAACCAAAGCTTCCCAACAAGAACGTAATTATCAGTTGTTAATCGATGGCTTGACTAAAATTGCTCCTGTAGTCAGTAACTTTTTTGATGGAGAAAATAGCGTCTTAGTCATGGCCGAAAATCCTGATGTTAAAAGCAACAGGTTAAATCTTTTAGGACTGTTACGAAATCATGCCCGAGTTTTAGCCGATTTTGGCGCGATCGTTAAAGGGTAAATAATTATCAACGCCTTCAGGCTTAAGTCAAAAGTCAAAATATGGGCGAATCGCCTCGACGGGATATGTCTTGATGCGATCGCTCTTTTCAATTCTTGACTATTTATTCTTGAAATATTTAAGAATTGAATGACAGTAACCGAGAAAATTCAGTGGAGATCAGCTTATGGCATTCGCAGCTAGAAGCTTCTAACTTCTCTTGAGAGATAATTTTGAATTTTAAATATTAAATTGATCGCGAAGCGACTTGACAAAATTGACCTTGTATTCAAAATACTAAATAATTGTAGCTAATTTTGTCCGCTAGCGTACATACTCTGCCAAAGACTAAATTCTCACAATCTGATAACACTCGCAGGCGATCGCTTCTAAAGCTTTGCGATCTAAGATTGTAATCTTACCCCGATGATAGTCAATAATCCCCTGCCGTTGAATTTCTTTGGCGATTTCGGTCACTCCCGTGCGACGCACCCCTAGCATTTTAGAGAGTAATTGCTGAGTCATCAAAAACGTTTCTTCTCCAAGGCGGTCATCGAGCATGAGTAACCAGCGAGCAGTTCGCTGTTTGACGGTATGATGATTGTTACAGGCAGCACATTGACTCACCTGATTAAACAAACTAAGGGAATATTGCAGGATTAGTTTTTGGAGTAATTCGCTACGCTTATATTCAATTCGCAGGGCTGTCGCATCTATTCGCAAGGCTTCACCTTGTATTTGCACTTCAGCCCTGCTACTGCCTAACACCCCATCTCCTAAAAATTGTGGAGTCCCGACCATTCCTTCTGTGCCAATCAGCCCAATTTCTGTAGTCGAGCCGTCTTGCATTGTCGAGATTAAAGACACTACTCCTTGAGTCAGAAAATATACTGATTCTATTTTTTGATTAGGTTTGAGAAGAATTTCACCTAGAGGAAGCTGAACTAACTCAAGACAATTTCGCAAATTTTGATGCTCTTGCTGAGGTAATGCTGATAGTATGCGATTATTGGAAAATTCATTTAATAAATTCAATAGTATAGGAAACTAAATTTTCCGACTAAATTTTGTTTTGTGAAGATACAGCAATATTACTTGAGCGGGTTTGTTTGATAAAAATAGGTGAAGCGCAAATCCAGGTATATATAGCTACAATTATTATGTTAACAGATAGCTTGAAAGCACAGGAGCTAAAAAATTATCAAAAAGAGATTTAATTAAATTGATAAATTCAACCCGATCATCAATAATTAAAACGCACTGTTTAATCATGTTTATCTTTACTTAATACCAAGAAACTTTATTTTTTGAGCGAATTCAATCGTACTGATCTAGCTACGAATGTAGAGTTAGACCAAATCTCCATCACCAAAATCAAACGTAACTATTAGCTTTTAAGAAAGTAATCAAGACAGATAAAAGTGCTGTTTAAATCTCGATTTAGCAACACCCTAACTGTAAAAGTAGCTAGAGTCTCTCATTTCTTTGCTTATTAAACTCTGTAGTTGGTCAATGTTCATCGGCTTAGTAACTATTTTCACGTTCTCAGTCATTTGCAATTCAAGTATTGGCACGATGGGATTCATAGCCGTCATAAATATAATCGGAATAAAACAAGTAGTTAGAGCCGACTTAAGTAATCGATAAACATCTAGTCCATTGAGGTCGGGCATTACTATATCCAGCAAAATTACATCTGGTCGGATATAGTTTGCTAAGACAATTGCCTCTTTTCCATTAGAGGCTGTTACAATATCCCAGTTGGTTTCAGATTCGAGAACACATTTGATCAAAGCAGTGCAATCATCGTTATCATCAATAACCAAAATCTGTTTAGAAGCCATAACTTATATTAAATGGTTTTTTATAGCATTTAGTATGGCAAATTTTTCTGCTCATGTTTGCGCGCCAGCAGACATATCCATATTAAATTTTGAACTTAGAGATATTTTTCCCATTTGTCAAAGAGTCGCAAAATTATCCAGGTAATTAATGCTCCTGCTAACCCTAAAATCCATAACCCGCAGCCGACAGTAATGCCTAAAGCAGCAGATACCCAAATTGCTGCTGCCGAAGTCAAACCTTTTCCTTTAGACTCCCGTAAAATTGCGCCACCGCCGACAAATCCAATTCCATTAACAACGCCAGCAATAACTCTACCTAAAACATCTAAATTTTGCTCCGCTGCACCTATTTGAATGGGGACAAGTACCATTAATGCCGAACCAAAGCTAACCAACATATTGGTTCTTAGCCCTGCTGGTTTACTTTTGGTTTCTCTTTCTAAGCCAATGATGCCACCAACCAAGATGGCAACACCCAAGCGTAAGGAGATACCTTGCCAATCAAGAGGAGAAAAAGAAAGAGACGACAATTTGGTAATCAATCACAAAAAATTGAGCAATTACATGCTCTCACAACAAAATAGCTGTGACAATCTATATTTAGATAGAAAATTGTCGATTGCCACATTATTTGTCGTCTTGACACATTATTTGACTTTCAATAGGAATTACTGAAACTTTTTCTAAACATAACTCGGTGTTGTCCAAACTTATGCAAAATTCAAAAACTGCATAACTTATCTTGCTCTTCAAACCCGTGTAGTATAGTAAAAGACAAGAGAGTTAGGACGTAGCATCTTTGAGAACTAATTCCATTGCCACCCTCAAATTCATGGAGGCTGATAAGAGATGGCGAATACAACTCTTGAGCCATGCCCAGCATTTTTCAAGACGATTCAAATCTGGGGAATAAGGTGGCAAATAAAGTAAAAGACAGTCTCCCAGTCTCCCAGATCAATAAGTGCGTAACATCAGTTTATTCGGAATTATATTCTTTGTAAAGTCCAGAGCGAAAATTATCTTCAGCGATCGCTTGATAAATGGCAAAGTAAAGATCTCTAATGAACGTGTCGTTTAGAAGTGATGAACAAATGCAATCAAACCAAAAGCGATCGTTTTGTTCTAGAGAAGTTGGCGGTAATATTTTTGCGATCGCCCTTAACAGCGCAGGAGATCCACTAGCATCCAAAGTTAAGCCATCTCTGTATTTCTGAATATTTTGCCAATTTAATCGCATCCATTTACCACTATCTTGAGATTGTTGGCGATCATTGATAATGGCTTCGGTGGCTTCGATTTAATCCAGCTTTTTTCAAAAAACTGCGTCGTTTGATTTTTGTTTTTTTAGCGATCGCCAATTTCCTATTTTGATAAGCCTCTTTCATAATCGCCTTTCTCTGCTCGTAGACCATACTTCAAGCCTAGCTCTCTAAGTAGTCGAAGAAAATTAAATTCATGGGTAGACGTACAGGAATTTTTAGAACACACTAGATGGTTGCAAAAAATTTCTAGAAATTAGATGACAGATATTCTTCGAGCGATTACCACACTTGTTAATCATCCCATACCAAATTTGTTAGATCATTATCGAAGTAAAAGCCAAAACAGAATTAACGCGGTAGGTGATGCTTTAGAAGAGTACATTAAAGATATTTTTGCCAATACTATAGATGAAACTAATCTTAATCGTAAAACTAATAAATACAACCAAGTATTTTCATGGCAAGGTAGTCAAAATAATCCTCCAGATTTAATCATCCGCAATAGTGATGCATTAGAAGTTAAAAAAATAGGAACAATCGGCTCTCAAATTGCTTTGAATAGCTCTTTTCCTAAAGCTAAGTTATTTGCTAAAGATCCGATGATTTCTGCTGATTGCCGTAAGTGTGAAGCTTGGATAGAAAAAGATTTAGTCTATGCAATTGGCGTTACTAAGGATAAAAAACTTAATTTACTTTGGTTGATTTATGGTGATTGTTATGCAGCCAGTCAAGAGTATTACACTAGAATTAAAAATACAATTGCTACTGAAATCAGTACAATTGAAGATGTGCAATTTTCTCATACAAAAGAGTTGGGCAGAGTTAATAAAGTAGATCCATTAGAAATAACTTATCTAAGAATTAGAGGAATGTGGGGCATAAAAAATCCGGTTCTTCTGGAATTCCCGTGGTAGACACTAGATATGGTAGTGTTCAGTTAAGAGCCAATCTTTCAGAACCATGAATGTCGAGTGTAAGTCGTTGAAAAAGACGATCTACATCAAAAATGCCATAACAACGACGCTTCAAAACCTTAACTCGATTGTTAAAACCTTCAACAAAGCTACTGGTAAGTCGCTCCAGAAAATAATTGGCAATCTGCTCAAGCCAGGTTTCAATAGTTCCCAGGAAGCTTTCAAACTGGGAAATTTGACAGGAGCGCACTCGTTTACACCAAGCACGAATAGCGCATTTAGCTCCCTTGGGGTCATATTTACGTTCAAATATTTCTGTCAATTCCTCTCGTAAGATATAAGCTTCTTTCATCTTGGGAGAGTAAGTAAACAGACGTTGCAGTAACTCCCATTCGCAGTCTTTAAGCTGCTCGGGAGGTTTGCGAAAAGCCCACATCCCACCTTTGATGTCCCCATACTCTTTTTTCGATAACTGTTGCTTGAGCAATTTGAGTTCAACTCGTCGCACTTGGTCGGCACAATTACGATAAGCTCGTGCCACATGAAAGCGATCGATAATGATGTGAGCGCGTGGTAGTTGTTCTTTTGCTGCATTCACAAATCCCAGGTACATATCGGTACAAACCCGTTCAATTGTATTCCGTAGACGGATGGGAATTGAAGCGAAAAAGTTCACCACCGTCTCTTTTTTACGATTTGCTAGCACAGCTAAAATTTCAACCCCTTGATGAGGAGAGGGTGTCGTCACTAAAACCACATAGTCTCGGTGTCCCCGTTTTAAAGCAATCTCGTCGATTCCTAGTATTTCAATCCTTTGAAATCGCTCCCAGTTGACTTTTGTTGTCAACCAACGATTGAGTACTCCTGTGACTGCCTCTTCTGTGATCGAGAGCTTGTTGGCGACATCAACCACTGTAGAGTTAACCAAAAAGCGTAGCAGCCATTGTTCGTAGGCCTTAGTATTGGGACTACGTAGTTCATGCCAACTCAATCTTTGTGTTGTGGTGGGCTTTCCTTTGCAATCAGGACATTGATAACGCTTCGGTTTTAATTCTACATAAACTGGTTGCTCGAATACTGGTAGATGGCGCAGTCTGATCGGCTGGTCAAAACCATGAAAATGCGTCAACTCTTTACCGCACTTACGACATAATGTAGCGTTGAGAGTACTCTCAACCCGAATCAGCCAAGTTCTCTCTTCTGTTTTCGACACTTCTAATACCCGAACATCGGGCAAATCGAGAGGTATCTGAATCGAGTTATCCATCTTGCCCACCACCGTTAATCTAATCTCTTCATCATCCCAAAATAGTCAGACTCTTGACAACCACACTATCTGTAGTGTCTACCACGGGAATTCCAGAAGAGCC
>JBHJNW010000156.1:0-2419 GCA_050330395.1 Pleurocapsa sp. | reverse complement strand
TACGCCAATCATAAGTCAGCTTAATGCCATTAGAGCTAGGTTGAGTAATCTGTCTGGTTCGTTTGACAATATTCAGCAGCTTTTAAGAACCGATGACAAACCTTATTTAAAAGATGGCGCAGCTCAATTTTATAAGTTGAAGCAAGCAATTGAATTTGTAGATGTAGATTTTGGCTATGATGCCAACGAGCCAATCTTACAGCAAATTTCTCTGACCATTCCCCAAGGAACTACAGTGGCGTTGGTTGGGGCATCGGGTGCTGGCAAATCAACCTTGGCGGATTTAATCCCTAGATTTTACGATCCCCTTGGGGGTAAGATTCTCATCGACGGAATCGATCTGAAGAAATTTAAGATCAATTCCCTACGGCGAAAGCTAGCGGTGGTCAGTCAAAATACATTTATTTTCAATGCCTCGGTGCGCGACAATATCGCCTACGCGATCGCCACAGCAAATGAAGCCGACATAAGAGAAGCAGCACGATTAGCCAATGCTTTAGAGTTTATCGACCAGATGCCTGAAGGCTTTGATACCCAGTTAGGAGACAGAGGAGTCCGTCTGTCTGGTGGTCAACGGCAAAGAATTGCGATCGCTAGAGCTTTACTCAGGAATCCAGACATTTTGATTCTGGATGAAGCTACTAGTGCTTTAGATTCAGTTTCGGAGCGATTGATTCAACAATCTTTGGAACAACTAGCTGCTGGTCGAACCGTGATTGCCATTGCTCATCGGCTTTCCACGATTATGCAGGCCGACCAAATAGTGGTGTTGGAAAAAGGACGCATTGTCGAGCAAGGCACTTATCAAGAACTCTTACAACAACG
The DNA here is from genome assembly GCA_050330395.1 of Pleurocapsa sp. Taxonomy (GTDB): domain Bacteria; phylum Cyanobacteriota; class Cyanobacteriia; order Cyanobacteriales; family Xenococcaceae; genus Waterburya. The sequence goes on along the minus strand of JBHJNW010000156.1, from coordinate 1,594 downwards.
GGGACAACTATGGCAGTATCACCAGGTACAAAATCAAGTTGAACTGGCTAGTTAAGAGGTGTTTTTTAACTATATTATCGGAGATCGAGAAGAAAAAAATGAGACTATTACTTGTGTGTAACCCAGGTGGACACTTTGCAACCATGATGGGTTTAAAAGAATTTTGGTCGGCTCATTACCGAGAATGGGTTACTTACCCCAAGTTCGATACTGAACGGCTGCGCCGTCAAGAAATTGTCCACTGGGTAATTATGCAGGAAGCCAGAATGCTAGGTAGAGCGATCGTTAATTTTTTCCACGCCATGTTTATTATCTACCAAAGCAAACCAGATTTAGTAATTTCCACGGGAGCGAGTTTAGCCGTACCGTTTATCTACGCCAGTAAACTTTTTGGGATTAAGACAGTTTTTATCGAAAGCATTACCCGCTCTAAAGCTCTTAGTCTTAGTGGCAAACTTGTCTACTATGTTGCTGATGAATTTTATGTCCAATGGCCAGAAAGTTTAGAACGCCATCCAAAAGCCAAATATAGAGGAGTGGTTGCCTAATATGAACAACAAAATCATTCGTTTAATTTATTATGATTGTCTTTACTTTAGGAACGATTATTTTTCCTTTTGATCGCGCGGTTGATTGGTTAAATCTTTTATTAGAAAGAGAAATTATTACCGAACCTGTTTTATTTCAACATGGAGCAACTTCAGTTGACAGGCTCGATCATCCCCTGTTAACTTCTGTTCCTTCTCTGACTAAAACCGAAATGCAGGAGTCCATCCAGCAAGCGTCTTTAGTAATCGCTCATGCGGGACAGGGTTCTACTAGAATGCTGGCAAAAATGGGAGCATCTTTTGTTTTGCTACCTCGACTAAAGCGTCATGGTGAACATATAGACGATCATCAACTGTTATTTGCCCAGGCAGTAGAAACGTTTGGGATCGTCTACTGTACTAAATTTACTTCTTTAGTTGACTACATCAAACATCCACCACAGCCCTTAAAGGAAGAACTATTTAATGCACCTTCTTTGGGGACGTATTTTCGCGAATTGTATCAAGCTTCCCTGATTTCTGATACAGTGCTTCCCACAATTAACTCTAGCTCAGGACTGTATTATGATTAGCCTACCTAAAAATTCGCCAACTACCTGGAGACAACTAAAAGCCAAACTGCAAGTTTCTGGGCTAAGAGGTCTGTTTGTCACTGGCTGGATGTGGTTTTGGATGCGCGGGGCTAAATTGGGTTATCTAGGAAAAATTAATACGGCGATCGCTACCTGGCTAGCGCCACCATACTATGCCCGTCGTTGTCTGGCTCGTTATCATCCCCAGGGTTATATTGCGCCTGGGGCAACAATTTATCATCAGTTGCTGCAACTAGGGGCTAATGTTTTTATTGGCGATCGCGTCACAATTTACCAAGACCGCGATGGCGGTGAAGTTATTTTAGGCGATCGCGTGCATCTGTATGGCGATACTTATATTCAAACTGGAGATACTGGCACGGTAGTTATTGGTAGCGATACCCATATTCAACCTCGTTGCCAATTTTCTGGTTATAAAGCACCGATCAAGATTGGTTGTAAAGTACAGGTTGC
>JBHJNW010000155.1:0-9788 GCA_050330395.1 Pleurocapsa sp. | reverse complement strand
ATTTTAATCGTATAGAACAAGACTTTGCCATTATTAAAAAAAGACGTATTTATTCCCCTCCACATACTACTTTAGATGACATCGTAAAATCATACGGAAATTATTTGGAATGACTATAGATGTCATTCGTCAATGTCAAGACGATCTAAAACAAGGTGCGGCGGTAACTGTTGAACTAAATCGAATTAGAATTCGCCGTTTGCCTTTGATACCTAATTTCTGATTCTTTGAGAGCGATCGCTTTATAGTTATAGACCACTCATTAGTATAATCAGAATTGGCGATCGCAGTACATTTGGTTATTTTGCTCAACAAAGTAACAATTAAGTATGCTAAAAAAAGCATCTTTTATATTCACAGCAGTTACCAAAAATGATAACTATCGAAGAAGCGCTGTATCTCGTTGATCGTGCTATTAAACCAGAAAGATTAAATTCCGTTCAGGAGCTGATCTTGACTCAATGCTGGTCTGGCAAAACTTATCAAGAAATTGCCGATGCCTCTGGTTACGATCCTGACTATGTGAGAGTAGTTGGCTCTCGTCTTTGGCAGCTCCTCTCAGAATCTTTTGGCGAAAAAATTACAAAAAATAACTTTCGCTCAGTTTTACGACAACAGCCGAGTCAGGTAAATGAACCAGACAGGGTTAGAGGGAGTATTTCTGCCCTCGAGCTACCTGATACTCCTGTGCCTCTAGATTCTGCACTATACGTACAGCGTCCTCCTATAGAATCTCAAGCTTATGAAGAGATTGTCAAACCAGGAGCTTTAATTAGAATCAAAGCTCCTAGGCACATGGGAAAAACGTCTCTGGTGATGAGAATTCTCGCCCATGCTCAGTCGAGAGGTTATCGTACAGTTAGATTAAACTTGCTTCAGGCAGAAGATAATGTACTGAGAAATTTAGCGCGTTTACTACGGTGGTTTTGCGCCAATATAACTCTTCAGCTAGGCATTGAATCGTTGATCGATGAATACTGGGATGAAGATTTAGGGTTTAAAGTTAGCTGTACCAATTACTTACAGGGATATATTCTGGGGCAGCTAGACAGCCCTCTAGTTATCACCCTAGATGAAGTAAATCGTCTTTTTAGGTATCCTCAAGTTGCTCAAGAATTTTTACCGCTGCTGCGCTTTTGGCATGAAGAAGCTAATAACGTGCCTGATTGGCAAAAGCTGCGTTTAATTGTGACTCACTCTACAGAAATCTATATTGCTCTCAACCTGAACCAGTCTCCGTTTAATGTTGGGTTGTCTTTGAGATTAAATGAATTTAATTGGTCACAAGTTTATGAATTAGCTAAACGTTATGGACTAGAGCGAGATGAATCTAAGATCGCGATCGCCCAAATCAAGTCCTTGGCGCAGATTGTCAATGGTCATCCTTATTTAATTAACTTGGCATTTTGTCATCTGATTACTCAAAATAGCGATCTTGAAAAAATTATGCGTGAAGCAGTAACTGATACAGGTATTTATCGCGACCATTTGCGGGATCATTTAATTGCTTTGGGCAACCATCCTGAATTAGCAGCAGCTTATAAACAGGTAATTGAATCCGATGAACCGATAATTTTAAATTCTCTTGTTGCTTATGAGTTAGAAAGTATGGGTCTAGTTAAGTTAGAAGCAAATAAAACTATTCCTCGGTGCGAACTCTATCGACTTTATTTTCGCGATCGCCTTTAATTATTCAATCATCTTGGCTCATGGTTGGGACACTTTTTAATCTAAAGGCTAGAATTCTTGATTCTTCTTCAATAGATGAGGCGAATGGGAATGCTTTCAACCCTAATTTTTCGCCCTCTGACCACAACTTTCTTGAGTATTACTTGAATCAAATCCCAGCAAAATGTATTTTAATATACATTTTAAAAAAATATTTCATCTCGAATCTTTGCCAAATAACCATAAGCAATCTCAGGATTATATCTTAAAACAAAATTAACTTTACCTGAGCCGAGCTGATGGAATTTGAATTAGAATCCTGCTTTTATTGCTCCAAAACAATATAGTAAACCTCAAATCTAAAGATAATATTTAAAAACAAAGTTTAGGCATCTTCGCCTTTTAACATTTTACAGAGTAAATTAATCGTTTATTTTGCTCTCATGTTAAAGTGATCTTGCTAACGATCATACTTATACAACTAGCATCTAGTTTAGTGAAACATTCTACAGTCGGGAATTCATTAAGTAATGTCATTCCTTTATTAGTAAATAGTGAGTCAAAAGAGCGGAGTGCGATCGGTATTACTCAGCCAGAATCAGCTAGAGAAATCAAGCTACTCCAGGAATTAAAAGATAGTGAACAGCGACACGCTTTGACTCTACAAGTAACTAACGATGGTATTTGGTCATGGGATTTAACTTCGGATAGAATCGATTATTCTGATCGCTGGAAATCAATGGTAGGTTGCACCGCCAGAGAAATTAAGCATAATCCGATCGAATGGTTGGTTAGGGTTCACCCCGCAGAGCGAGAAAAACTGAGGCAAAATCTGGCAGCCTGTCGGCAGGGAGAAATTGATCGCTTTGAAATGGAATATTCTTTGCTGCATCGAGACGGACAGTATCGTTTCATGTACTGTAAATGTCTTGCAGTTGAGGATGTTCGAGGAGTAGTGAGTAGTTTGATTGGCTGCCAAACTGATATTACCGAACAAAAACAAATTAAAGCCCAGCTAAATTATGTGGCAGATTACGACAAACTAACAAACTTGCCTAATCGCCAGCTTTTCATCGCCAAACTAAGTGGGATATCTGAATTAAAGCAACATCCAAACTATCGATTTGGGCTTTTATGCCTAGATTTAGACCGATTTAAACATGTCAATCATCATTTTGGTCACGCCATGGGCGATCGCCTGCTGATCAAAATCGTGGCTCAGCTAAAATCTTGTCTGCGAACCCAAGATATTGTGGCTCGTATTGGTGGAGATGAATTTGGGATCTTACTAGCGGGTTTCAATCGGGTGGATTATCCCTTAGAAGTTGCCGCTTTGATCCAGCAGGAATTTTCAAAACCGATTAAGGTAGCGCAACATTCGATTTTAGTTAGCATCAGCATCGGCATCGCTGTACCGCAGCTGGCGGATAATTGTTTATGGGAAGATGCACCGAATAATCTGGTTGAATCACTGCAAAATGCCGAAATTGCCATGCACCAGGCTAAAGCTCAAGGCAAGTCGTGTAACCGAGTTTTTGAATCGGAAGCATATCTACAGCATTTAGCCAAAACTAAGTCGCAAGATGACCTGAGGCAGGCGATCGAGCAAGAGCAATTTGAATTGCATTATCAACCTATTGTCAAGCTAGAAAGTCGGCAGCTAGTGGGATTTGAAGCCTTGATTCGCTGGCAACATCCCCAACGGGGTCTAATCCTTCCTGCCGAGTTTATTTCTCTGGCAGAAGAAACAGGACTAATCACGCCAATTGGCTGGTGGGTGTTACGTTCTGCTTGTTCACAGATGGTGCTGTGGCAGCAAACAAACTTTCATGCCGGGTCGATGTTTATTAGCGTCAACATTACAGGAAAACAGTTTTCTCAACCTTACGCAGGAGATATTATTGCGCAAATTCTCTCGGAAACAGGTTTAAATCCTAGCTGTCTCAAACTAGAGATCACCGAAAGTGAAATTATCGAAAATATCGAGTTGGTTCTCTCTACGGTGGAAAAGTTAAAAAGCTTAGGAGTTCAGCTATCGATGGATGATTTTGGTACTGGTTATTCCTCCTTAAGTTATTTACACTGTTTACCCGTAGATACCTTAAAAATTGATCGTTCTTTTATTCAGGGTATGAAAAGTGAGCAGTCTTCTGGCATAACGACGCAATGCCACAAATTAGAGCTGGTTAAGACAATTATCAAGCTGGCAGAGGTATTTAATTTGGATTTAATTGCGGAAGGGATTGAAAGTGAAGCGCAGTGCGATACGCTAATGAAGCTTGGATGTCAGTATGCACAAGGATATTTATTTTCTAAGCCAGTATCGGCTGCGATCGCCGCAAGTTTATTAAAGTAAGAGTCAAAAGGTTTTGGTAGCTTGTCCTTGGTACGCCCCGCCGCATTCCGCGGTAAAATAAACTTACAACAGCCAGTAATAATCAATCACCAACAAGCGATCGTTAAACTACCTTTTGACTCTTGAGCTAAAAACATATTATGGATAGCAATACCTATGAAGTTGCGATCATCGGCGGTGGTGTTTGTGGTACGGCACTGCTTTATACTCTGAGTAATTATACCAACATTAAGCGTATTGCTCTGATCGAGAAAGAAGCTGATGTAGCTTTGGTTAATTCTTTTACCAATAGTAACAGTCAGACGCTTCATTTTGGCGATATTGAAACCAACTATACTTTAGCCAAGGCAGAGAAAGTTAATGCTGGAGCAAGCTTAGTCAAAAATTATTTGCTGACTAAAGACAGACAGGGAGAAATCTATACTAAGTACCACAAAATGGTCTTAGGAGTTGGGGCAAAACAAGTTAGTCAATTAAAAGAACGATATCAAAAATTCAACCAGCTTTTTCCCGATCTAAAACTGCTGAACAAGTCAGAAATCGCAGCTCAAGAACCCAAGGTTTTGGTCGGTAGAGATACCAGCGAAGCAGTTATTGCCCTATTTACTAATCAAGGCTATACCGTAGACTATAAAAGTTTGGCTCAATCATTTGTCGCTAATGCTCAAGCTAGTTATGATCAAAATATTGACCTGCTGTTCAATACTAAAGTTAAGCAAATAATCAAGCAAGATGATCAGTATCAGATTAAAACCCAAGCGAAAACCATTCGAGCTAAGGTAATTTTAGTTGCAGCAGGAGCGCACAGTCTGTTGTTTGCTAAATCATTGGGTTATGGTCTAGATTATGCTTTACTCAGTGTGGCGGGAAGCTTCTATTTTGCTCCTGGATTACTCAACGGCAAGGTGTATACCGTACAGCGTCCCAAGCTGCCTTTTGCCGCTGTTCATGGCGATCCTGAAGTTCATGATCGCGCGATCGCTCGTTTTGGCCCAACTGCTAAAGTATTGCCAATGTTAGAACGCCACAAGTACGGCAGCATAATTGAATATTTCCAAACTGCGGGTTTAAGTCTCAAGGCGATTTTAAGCTTTACCAAAATCTTATCTGACCCGATTATGTTTAAATATATCGCGCTCAATTTTATTTACGACTTGCCGTTTATTGGCAAAAGACTATTTATCAAGGAAGTTAAGCAGATAGTTCCCTCAATTAAATTAAAGGATCTTACCTATGCCAAAGGATATGGTGGCGTTCGACCTCAGATAGTTAACCTCAATACCCAGGCATTAGAAATGGGTGAGGCGAAAATTATTGGCGAGGGGATTATATTTAATATTACTCCTTCTCCTGGTGCGTCTACCTGTTTGCAAAATGCTTTAGAAGACACCGAGAGATTAATCGATTTTTTGGGTGATGGTTATCAATTTAACCGTCAACAGTTCCTTGATGATTTATCTGCCCAAACAGCAGCAACCCAGTAGTTGCTAAAAGACTTCATACTTCTTACTTCATATTTACTTCCTGTAATTCCCACTGTTCCCCTTCCTGTATTTCTAATAACCAACGATGATACTTAATTAAGCTGGAACGATGACCAACGCTGATAAACGTAGTCTGGCTATTTAACAGATGCTGATAGAGACTTGCTTCGTTATTGAGATCTAAGGCACTGGTGGCTTCATCCAGAACTACATAACGTGGTTTATTGATCAAAATTCTCGCGAAGGCTAGCCTTTGTTGCTCTCCCAAAGATAAGATCTCATCCCAGTCTTTTTCGACCTCAAAACCACCAGAACGTTCGGCTAGATCGGCTAGGTTGACAGCTTCTAAGGCATGATTGAGCTGATGATCGGAAATTTCTAAATGATCGTGAGGATAAATTAGCTGACTACGCAGAGTCCCCAAAATCATGTATGGTTTTTGCGGTAGAAAGATTATTTGCGAGAGATCTGGGCGATAAATTGCCCCTGTCCCCGAGTTCCATAATCCAGAGATCGCTCTTAAGATAGAACTCTTGCCGCAGCCACTAGCACCCATAATTAGTAAGCCTTCGCCCTGTGGCAAGTCTATCGATAGATCGCTAACCAAGGTTCTTTGATAGTTAGGAGTTTGCAGAGTCAGGTTTTGAAGAGCTAGCCGATCTTGTTTGATTGTACTGATGGTAGGACAGGCTAAGATATCTTTTTCGAGAATTACTTTGGGATTGTCCAGATATACTTTGAGGGTAGATAGCCGTTCGACGCTGGCAGCAAAGGCAGTTAAGGATTGGAATCGCTCGACAATGAAATTTAGCGAACGAAAGATGATCGCAAAAGCACCTGCTGCCTCGGTAACTTTTCCTACTTCCAACTCACCAGAGAGAACCTGCGGCGCAATGACGATCGCTGGTAGAATATAAGGAAAGAAATCATAGGCATGAGTAAACAACCCCAGATATATTTGCTGCCAGAGAACCAATAAATTATAGTTGCGAAAAGCTTCGCCAAATCTACGCTTGAGATTCTGGTTTTCTTGATTTTCTCCTTGATAAAAAGCGATCGCTTCAGAATTTTCTCTGATTCTGACTAGACCAAAGCGAAAATTTGCCTCTTTCTCAATTTGATTAAAATTAATTTTGACCAGTTTTTTACCGTATACGCCAATAACAACTAAGTTGCCAACTAAGGAATACAAGATCAAAACATAGACTAAAATCTGAGAAATTTGCCAGAGTGCGATACTGAATGCAGCTACTTGGAAAACTGAACTAACGATCGCGAGTAAAAAACTCAGAGCATCGATCGTAAAACTTTTTATATCTTCAGATATTCGTTGATCTGGGTTGTCAATATCACTATTAAAATTGCCTAGTTCATAAAAAGCGCGTTTACTAAAATAGCGATTCAGAAATTGATTAGTCAACCATTTACGCCAATAGTTGCCTAATATACCCTGAACATAGCGAAACCCAGCAAACAGCGGTACGTAGATAACTAGGATAATAAAAAAAGTTCGGATCGTATTCCAAAAGCGATCGACTTCTTTAGCTGAAAGAGAAGAAATAATCAAACCCTGCTGCTGATTCAACAAAACGCTAAGTTGAGTGTATGCTACAAGTAAGATAAACAGTAAAGCCAGAAGACTCAAAGCTCCTTTTTTTTCATTTCCCAACCAGTAAAGCTTTGCCAGTGACCAAAACTGTTTAAGTACCGTAAAGTTAAATCGATTCATTGCGTTTCTATTGATAACAGGGATGATTATTCGATAATTAATGGCGACAAAATTATGTTTGGGCTTAATACTCCTGGGAGTTAACTACATAATCTAATAAGCCAGTACAAGCGTCAAACAGAAGATCGATTACCTCGTCAAAACCGTCTTGACCGCCATAATATGGATCGGGGATTTCTTGAGCAGTTTTTTGAGTCGCAAATTCGCAGATCAACCGCACTTTCGCTTCGTACTTGCCTTCGCGATCAAAATATAAGATGTCCTGGTAATTTTCGCGATCCATAGCTAAAATCAGGTCAAAGTGCTGCAAATCAGCAGACTTCAATTTACGAGATTTTCCTTGTAACTCGATTCCTCTTTTGCTAGCAGCAACATTCATCCGTCGATCTGGAGATGCGCCAATGTGATAACCCGAAGTTCCCGCCGAATCACAGGTGATTTTAGCTGACAACCCAGCTTCTTTGATCAGATGGTTCATAATATTTTCTGCTGATGGAGAACGACAAATATTACCCAAACAGACAAACAATAATTTATAGGTCATGAAGAAAAGAAGATAGAAGATAATTTACTGTAGTACCACATTGCTGCTTCTGGTTTACTTGCTTTGAGCATTATGCTGAAGAATAACTGGCATAATTTAACAAAAGACCTAAGCTAAAGCTTCAAGAACTTAAGTTAAGCAGTTTGGTTTGCTCATAAACAATAATTATTTCGTCAATGTACCACAGAGTTAGCCAGACTAATTGATCAAGTCAACGGTACTCCGCAGTAAGAATCTAGAGCAGATTATGGTAACTGACTGCTACCTAGTGCGTTATTGGTCGTTAAATTTTATTGGAGACAGCTTATATATCTATTGCTATTTAGCTTATTTATTTATCAAGCAGGACAAACATTCTATGTTTAGATCTAAAGTTAGAGAACGAAGAATTTTTACTAAGGGCAGACGAGTACGTCGCCGTTTTTCCTGGTTAGGCGCGATCGCCTCAGTGGTACTAATTTTATTGGTATTGGAGCTACTAACACGCATCTTTATTGATCTTTCTGGCAGCAGAAGTGAATTTGCTCAGACAGAAGAATCGATTTTAGAGCAAGCTTATGGACTAAATTTCATCACTCCAACTCCAGAATCTACCCAACAAGAGATAAAACGGGGCGAGTTGACGGCTCAGAGCGCTATTTCAGTGGGATATGAGCTAATTCCTAATCAACAGAGTGAATATTGGCAAATTAACGAACAGGGATTTCGCGATCGCGATCCTGTTCCTTTGGCTAAACCAAAAGACGAAATTAGAATCTTTTTGTTAGGTGGCTCAACCGCCTTTGGCTATGGCAATTCTAGTAATGATACAACCATCAGCGCGCAGTTACAGCAGCGTTTACAACAGCGTTTACAACAGCAGCAAACTTCCCCACAGCTATACCAACCTGATCTGCTTCCCATCGATCAGGTGGAAAGACAAAAGTCTCTTGCCAAACCTGCCAAAATTAAACCAGGCAACTATCGTGTAATTAATGCGGCTGTTCCTGGCTATGCTTCAGGCAACGAGATGGCACAGCTAGCTTTGCAAATCCTTAAATATAAACCTGATTTGATCGTTGTTCTTGATGGTTATGTGGACTTGATGCTTGATAGCACTCAAACAGCTACCCAAGTTCCTCGCTTGGAAACAGATTTAGCAGATCAGCCTAGCAGTGTCGGAACTTATTTGGATCGACTTATTGAGCCGCTAAGAAATAACAGTTATTTGGTAAAAGCAGCTGAAAATAAATGGTTAAGCGCGTCAGAAACTAATTCTCAAACAGATTTTATTTTCGGCGAAAAAACTTCTAACCTAGTCAAGCATTTACCTACAAGTGAAGCAGAATTACAAAGTAGAGTTGATCGCTACATCGAACATCAAAAGCAAATGCTCAATTTGAGTACAGCCGCGCAAGTTCCTCTCGTCGTAGCAATACAGCCAGAAATCACGGGGCGTAATCCCAGTCAGCTGACAGATATCGAAGGAGAAATTGCGACTGAACTAGGCAGAACTTATATAGAGCGAGTCAAAGAAATCTATCCTGCTTTTTCATTAGCTGCATCGCAATTAGCCAAAGCCTATCCTAAAAACCTGGAGGTAATTGATTTATATAAACTGACCGATAAATATCCTTCTCCTAGCTTTATTGATGCAATTCATCTGAATGAAGCTGCTAACGAAGAGGCTGCCGAACAGCTTTACTATGCGATCGCGGGATTCTCTAAAATGCAGGTAGTTCCCCAGCAAGAAGCAACACCAGTACAAGAACCAGCACTAAGACAGTTAAGAAGATCTTAAAATAGACTACGTTCTCAACTAGTTAATTCGTAGTTAAAAGCTATTAGCTCTTAGCTTTTAGCTTCTGAGAGGTGAGGCTTTGCTACGAGATAATCTCTGACTTCAAACTCATTGGTCACAAATTAAGCTTGAACAACAGTTGTCAAGAGGGTTTGAGAATTCGTTGAAAAGAAGAAATCTGACGAGTTTTTCTGTCGTTCTGGAAAAGGAGCAATAATGAGTCGAAT
>JBHJNW010000154.1:0-17080 GCA_050330395.1 Pleurocapsa sp. | reverse complement strand
TCGACTCATTATTGCTCCTTTTCCAGAACGACAGAAAAACTCGTCAGATTTCTTCTTTTCAACGAATTCTCAAACCCTCTTGACAACTGTTGTTCAAGCTTAATTTGTGACCAATGGCTTATCAGCGTTAACTGTTTAGACTCCTGTGGCAATTTGAATTACCTGCATTAAGTTGGCAACGCTACGATGTTCAGCAGGAAGTAAACAGGGGTAGACATTTAGTCCTTCAATTTGGTTTGCTGCTTCTGTAGTTTTAGCATCGAGAGTGATTAAAGGTAAAGCAGCTAAATATTCTGATTCCTGAAGCGATCGCAAATATTGAGTGGGTTCAATAATTTGGTAGCCATCTAAGATAATTACGTCTAGTTGCCAAATCCGCGCTAGAATATGAGCCTGATCCAGACTATCTGCTTCAATAATACGGTGTCGAGCATTGGCTTGCTTTTCGCTATTGTCTGACCAGCTTTTTAGATCGAAATTGGCATCGCTGCAATGATTAGCTTGAGGATCAATCACCTCAAGTTCAGGATAGAGGCAAAGAATAGTTAAATTCTGATTAGTCGTTTTAGTTAAGTTTGCGGGATTGATTATTGAATTACCAGATAACTCCTGCTGAGTACTATCTTGAGGTAACAAGAGGGTGAATTGACAGCGATTTGATAAACAAAGGCTAGTTACACTGCCGTAAATAACTTCAGCTAAATACTCAGCAATTACTAAGTCCAAGTCCGAATCTGACCCAGATGAGCCATTTTCCGAAGCTGAAGAGCGATCGCTTAAGTCGCTACTGACCACAATTGCCGTCATTTTCTGTAGACTTCTAATCTTGATCTGGAAATTGTTGGGAGATTTGGCAATTTTAATTGTTGCCAAAATTAGGTGAGATAGTATACAGGACAAAAATAACTTGTCAGCGATCGCTATTTCTCCTGATTCAATTTCAATATCTAATTTTAGCCCCGAAGCCTTAGTCTCAAACAAAGAGTCAGCCGATGCTAGTGCAACTTTATTTAAAGCCTGTTGATAAAGCTGCCGACACAGAAACTCTAAATTGATTAATTCAGGCTCTAATAGCTGATGATTTACTAAGCTTGTCAGTCTTAATAAATCATCAGCAATGCCCATCATTTTTTGTCCGCTGCTTTGGATCAGCTTCACATATCGAGCTTGTCGCTGATTTAGTTGACCTAATTTTTGTTCCTTCAGCAAGCTAGATAAGCCAATAATGCCTGTTAAAGGAGACTTTAGCTCATGACCAATAGTTGCCAGCAATCGATTGCTAAGCGTGGTCAAAGTTTTCGACTCACTAATGCTTGATGGATTAAAGGGCTTTTTGACAGCGATTTTAGTGGCGATAACTAACCGATATGGAGAGTCAGTTATTTCAGCTAACTGTTTTTGAGCAACGAAAGGAATCTTTAGGTAATTCCAATCTGACACTTGTTCGCTCACTACGCCTAGTGGGGAATAATCCAGCTGTTCTTGCTGTTCTACGCTAGAGTCTGGAGTAAACGCTGTGTACTCTGAATTAAGTATTTTTGGTGAGATTTCAGACAAAGACAACGTATGACAATTACTCTTGGCCCGATCGCCATTGGCTAACTCTGGTATTTTTGGGGCTTGGCATTGCTGTTGGCAATCCTGTTGCGGTGAGTATAGTTGCTGTTCCATCCACCAGGTGGCGATTTTAGTCTTGGGTTGTTCTAGTGGCTGCTGCGAATCTTGATTGTCAGTAATTAGTTCTTGCCAACACTTATTCAGATAAATATCTTTTCCAGCAACAGTTTCTATCTTTAAGGGTAAAGCAATAAAATCAATTAATTCGTTCAGGTAGTTTAAGCTAGCTGGTAAGTGAGGAGTATTAGTTGAAGATTGTCTAGCTAAATATTTAAGTATTTTGTTTCGATCTAGCTTTCCCTGTAGCTCTCCCGCAGCATTAACAACTAAGTATTCATCTTGATCTTCAAATAAAGATTCGTAATGTAAGTAATTTAAAAATTCGTCAAGCTGAATATCTGCCTGACAGATCAGCGCGGGTTTAATTATGGAATCAAAATCTGAAGTCTTTACATAAGGAATGCTGCGCTGATAAGCTTCACTTCTGGGATGGCTAACCAATGCCGTTTTGTCTGCTAACCAATTTTTAGCGATCAAAGAGAGTAAATCTTCAGCCTGAATAATTCCCCAGCCACCACAATTTTGCGGAACTGCCAATAACTTACAATTCAAATGTTGAAAAATTTTGAGAATACTTCCTAAGTCTGTTCCTTGTTGGCAGATTGGAATTGGGTAAACAAAATTTTTTAAATAAGCAGTATTGCTAATCGGCATGGTTATTAAGTTTTGGTTGTCCAGAGCAAGATTAAATTATGAGCAAACATACTTTTAAAGTATATTAGAGCCAGTTTTTTGATTTTGATAGTTACTGGCGGCAATTTATGTTTTAGATAACATTTCCCTGTTTAAAACTACTGTATTTAAGTACATCAAATCTAATATTGAAAATTAATCTAACGAGTGCAAACATGGGATTAAATCAAGCATGAACTAAACTTTTAATCGGCGTTAAATGATTAAGATTAACTTTTTATATTGCTCTAGGTTGAGCTTACATTCATGAAAATTTTTAAGTTATATTTGCCAAGTAACTTTTTTGAATAACTAGTAACTTATCTTGCCTCAGTTTTCACCCGACAAAATATTATTAAACTTAAAGATGCGCCATGGCTTTTAGATGCCTTAGCCGCGCTCTACACTCTCTAGAGGTGATCCTTGGTTTTCCCACAACTTTAATATGCTTTGTTTAACAAGGCTAGAATTCACTTCACGGTTGAACCAGTTTTTAAGTTAAACAGGCATTATCTATATGTTTATATGTAATCTTAATACGTTCTACTTGTAAAATGAATCGGTTTTTAAGTTGCTTTTTATTACAATTCGCAAAGAGGCTCAATAAATGTTAACTTTTTATTAAAGAGAATTTATGTCTTGATTGAACTCAAATCATCCCTAATCTTTAGTGGATGAGCATTAGAGACTATATATCAGAGGTTGTTGCGATCGCGGTTATCTTCGTTAAAGTCTCAGCTGATATTTTGCAATCAATGACATTGGCAGTTATTAACGTATAAAATTACCTAGCAATGTCAGATTACCAAGAATTCAGTTCTACTACAGAATTTGCATCAGCTAAATTGTATATTTGCTTGTTTTCTACTCAACAGCAGCTATCTAATTCAGTAATCCAACTATTAAACAGCGATCGCTATGAGCTAAAATGTCTTAGTCTGGTTCCAGATCTAACTGATTTTATCGTTGAAAACCAAGAGCAGATAGATTGTTTGCTTCTATTTAGAGAGGCTCAGTTAGACTCGGTGATGAATCAGCTATGGCAGTCAGAAATTTTACTGCCTACGGTAATAGTCGAACTAGAGCAGTTAGTTGACTCACTAGCTGAAGCACCGACAAATCATTGTACTTCTTTACCAAATTTGACTAATATTCATCCTCTCTATCACCAAGCAGAAATCCGCCTCTATCCAACACAACTAACCGAAATAAATTCATACATCAATTTAGCCATTGCCAAGTTCATCAGCTTTGCGCCCAGTTCTAAAATTAGTAATCATTCGCAGCCAAACGAACTACAAAAAGAATCGATCAGAAAGTCTTTAATCGCGCAGCAAAGACGATTAACCGAAAAGATTAAGGAAAGACTAGGTTACTTAGGCATATATTACAAGCGAAATCCCAACTCTTTTTATCGTAATTTATCCTCAGCTAAGCAAAAAGAGTTTCATCATCAATTGAGTTTGGGCTATCGCCAGATTTTAATTGAGTACTTCAATAGTAATTCCCAAACCAATAAATTAATTGACGAATTTGTCGATCTAGCTTTTTTTGCCGATATTGCTACATCACAAATTTTAGAAATTCATATGGAGTTAATTGATGATTTTTCACATCAGCTAAAAATAGAAGGGAGAAATGATGATATTTTACTTGACTATCGTTTGCCACTAATCGATGTAATTTCACATTTGTGCGAAATGTATCGTCGTTCT
Organism: Pleurocapsa sp.; assembly: GCA_050330395.1. GTDB lineage: Bacteria > Cyanobacteriota > Cyanobacteriia > Cyanobacteriales > Xenococcaceae > Waterburya. The sequence goes on along the minus strand of JBHJNW010000154.1, from coordinate 13,016 downwards.
ATCCCTGGAGAAAAAGCCTCTTTGGAATTGCTCTTTGCAGTAGAATAAATAATAGTATGTTAGGTCGTGAGCAATATAAATAATTAATAAGTGCTTGGTGTTTTTCAAGCAAAATTTTAGATTTATCATCTCAAACTAGTTGATAAATTATTTAGTATGATGAATCAATTTAGAAAAACTTATGTACTCAAATTGTACGTAGCTGGAAATACACCAAATTCAGTTCGAGCCCTCAAAACTCTCAAAAATATCTTAGAAAAAGATTTTCAAGGAGTTTATGCTCTCAAGGTTATTGATGTGTTGAAAAATCCTCAATTAGCTGAAGAAGATAAAATTCTAGCAACTCCCACCTTATCCAAGGTGTTACCACCCCCTGTACGGAAAATTATTGGTGATTTAAGCGATCGCGAAAAAGTATTAATTGGCTTAGATCTACTTTACGAAGAAATTCGCGAGCAAAGATTGTCAAATCCTACGGACGGTTTACTGTAAAATATTATACTGTTGCTTAAAATCCAATCACTATCGTTTTAAAGTAAATCGTCTCTCCCGCTATTTCTGTTTTAGATGAACGAACCAAATCTTAATAATCAGCCACAACAGCAAGAATTAATCATTAAAGGAGTTCGTAAGATCCGCACCATGATCGAGGGGTTTGATGAAATCACTCATGGCGGTTTACCTATTGGCAGAACTACTTTAGTTAGTGGAACTTCAGGCACAGGAAAAACCCTGTTAGCAGTTCAGTTTCTTTATCGAGGAATTGAATTTTTTAATTGTCCAGGAATATTTGTGACTTTTGAAGAATCTCCTCAAGATATTATTGAAAATGCCCATAGTTTTGGCTGGGATTTGCAAAACTTAATTGATCGCGGCAAGCTCTTTATTTTAGATGCATCTCCCGATCCTGAAGGACAAGAAGTAGTTGGTAATTTCGATTTATCTGCATTGATCGAGCGCATTCAGTATGCAATTCGTAAATACAAGGCAAAGCTGGTTTCGATTGATTCAGTAACAGCAGTCTTTCAACAGTACGACGCTGCTTCGGTAGTGAGACGAGAAATTTTTCGTTTGGTGGCGCGTCTCAAACAACTGGAAGTCACTTCAATTTTGACGACTGAAAGAGTTGAAGAATACGGTAAGATTGCCCGATTTGGAGTTGAGGAATTTGTTTCCGATAATGTAATTATTATTCGTAACGTCTTAGAAGGAGAGCGTCGTCGCCGTACCATCGAAATACTCAAGCTTCGGGGAACGACTCACATGAAAGGGGAGTATCCCTTCACTATTACTAATGATGGTATAAATATATTTCCTTTGGGAGCGATGCGTCTTACCCAGCGTTCTTCTAATGTCCGTCGCTCTTCTGGGGTTAAAACCCTGGATAAACTATGTGGAGGCGGTTTTTTCAAAGATTCGATTATTTTGGCTACTGGAGCAACAGGAACAGGAAAAACTTTACTGGTAAGTAAGTTCTTAGAAGAAGGTTGTCGTCAGGGAGAAAGATCAGTGCTGTTTGCCTATGAAGAATCGAGAGCGCAGCTATCTCGCAATGCCTCTTCTTGGGGTGTAGACTTTGAAGAAATGGAGCGCCAGGGTTTACTCAAGCTACTCTGTTGCTATCCAGAATCAGCAGGTTTAGAAGATCATTTACAAATGATTAAGTCTGAGATTACCGACTTTAAGCCTTCTCGGATTGCGATCGATTCGCTATCTGCTTTAGCTAGAGGAGTTACCAACAATGCCTTCCGCCAGTTTGTAATCGGAGTTACAGGTTATGCCAAACAAGAAGAAATTACGGGTTTCTTTACCAATACTACCGACCAATTTTTGGGAGCAAACTCAATTACTGAATCTCACATTTCTACCATTACTGACACGATTATTTTGCTACAGTATGTTGAAATTCGGGGTGAGATGTCTCGGGCGATGAACGTTTTTAAGATGCGTGGTTCGTGGCACGATAAAGGAATCCGCGAGTATGTTATTAGCTCTGACGCGTCAGAAATTCCCTTGATCAAAGAATCTTTTCGTAACTATGAAGGAATTATTAGCGGTTCGCCGTCTCGCGTTGCTCTCAACGAAAAAAGCGAGCTGTCTCGAATTGCCAGAAACGTAAAAGATCTCAACGTCGATGGGGTAAAAGACGAAGATAGGCGATGAAGAGTGAGATTGAGCAAATTGAGTCTTTTTTACAAGATCAGATTGCTCCTTTGGCAAATAAAATAGACACTCAGCCTCAAGTTTTAAAATTAGCCTTACAGAAAATTGGCGATCGCTGTTGGTTGGCTTTAAAAGTTGCTCCAGAATTGGGGGGGACAGGTTTGAGCGACGCAGACTATCTTAGTTTACAAATTGCCATGGCAAGAGCTTCTGGAGCTTTTACTTTTTTGCAAACCCAACATCAGAGTGCCGTAGCCAAGCTAGCACAAAGCCCAAATAAGTCTTTGCAGCAAGAATTTTTTCCCGATGTAGCAAAGGGGAAGGCTTTAATCGGGGTAGGTTTTTCTCATTTGCGTCGTCGCGGTGTGCCAATGATGCAGGCAACCCAAACACCAGGTGGATACCTGCTAACTGGGAAAGTTCCCTGGATTACTGGTTATGATTTTTTTAGCCAGTTTATTTTAGGGGCAACCTTACCTGATGGGAAAGAGCTTTATGGAATAATGCCTCTGCAAAATCAATCACCAGAATCAGGTGGCGAAATCAAGCTTAGTCAACCGATGGAATTAATAGCAATGGCTGCTACTAATACCGTTAGTGCTGAAATCAATCAGTGGTTTTTAAGCAGCGATCGCTTAGTAGCCATTAGCCCAGCTGGCTCAATTCACGCTAGTAGTCGTCGCAATATCCTTAATCATGGTTTTTTTGCTTTAGGCTGCGCTTACGCGGGGCTAGATGTTCTGGAGGCTATAGCTGCCAAAAAACAGTTGGGGTTTTTGCAAGAATCTTGGCAATCTCTCCATCAAGAGGTAGTACAACAAGAAAATAAGGTGATCGCTTCTCGATTAAATAATCATTATCCTCAACAATTGCAGCTGCGTGCTGAGATGATTAATTTAGCTCAACGCTGTAGTCTAGCTGCGGTAATTGCTTCTGGTGGCGCATCAAACTATTTCAACTCTAGTGCAGGAAGAATTTATCGCGAAGCTTTACTCTTTAGTGTTTCTGGACAAACCGCTGATGCGATGCAAGCTAGCTTAAACAACTTGTTGCGCTTGGGCTGAGAATAACTTTAATGCGTAGTGCTATATCTCAACGAAAGAATACTTGCGGTGGGCGGATTTAGGGTAACAGTATCTTGGAAGTAGATGTTCAGGCTTTAAGCAAAAAAATTATGAAATTATAATAGCTAATTAATCCTAATTACTACCTATTTAAACTGTCGGATTTAGCTTAGATCCACAACAGACTAAAGGAGGCATCAAACGACAAATAATCTGCTTTAAAACCATTGCCGTCCAGTCAATATCGGCTTCAGTTGTATCTTTGCCAAGCGTTAAGCGAATTCCTTTTTTGGCGGCTTCCTCATCATAACCCATTGCCGATAAAATCGGACTAGGACTTAATTTACCGCTGTGACAAGCCGAACCTGCACTGATGCCAATTCCAGCTAGGTTTAATTGCCTAACAATAGTTTTGCCAGTTATATCTTTAGCTTGCTTAGCAAAGCGATCGCTCAAAATAAAGCTGACATGATGGGGCAAACGGTAGATTCGATCTCCTGTGGTTTCTAAACAAGGATAATCGGCTAGGAGATCGAACAGGCGATCTCGTAATTTAATCAGACGAAAGGCTTCAGTTTTCATTTCGGCGACTGCTAACTGGGCAGAAATTCCCATAGCAGCGATCGCAGGTAGGGCTTGAGTTCCCGAACGAGTATTAGCTTCTTGTCCACCACCACCCAGCAAAGGTACGAGCTTAATTCCATCGCGAATATATAAAGCACCTGCCCCTTGAATACCATAGATCTTATGGGAGGAAAGAGATAGTAAATCTACCCCCAGCTGATGCACATCGATTGGTAAGCGTCCCGCTACCTGTACCGCATCGGTATGAAATAAAGCACCATGTTCCTTGGTTATTTTTGCCAGTCTTTCTATTGGTTGCAGCGTCCCTACTTCGCTTTGCCCATAGATAATAGACACTAGAACAGTATTCGGTTGCAGAGAAGTTTGTAAATCTAGAGGATTAATCCTACCATAGCGATTAACAGGGAGTTTTGTTACTTGCCAACCCCACTGTTCTAAAAGTTTTGCTGGTTGATTAACAGCAGAATGTTCTACGCTAGAAATAATCAGATGTTTGGGAGTTCGGTGTTGTCTGGCAACTCCTAAAATAGCCAAATTATTAGCTTCCGTACCACCAGAGGTAAATACAATAGACTCAGGATTGAGAGCATTCAGTAAGCCAGCTACCTGCATTCTGGCAGTTTCTAAAACTATTGCCGCTCTTTGTCCCCAATCATGAAGGCTAGAAGGATTTCCCCACTGTTGGTGAAATACCGCCTGGGCTGCTGCGATCGCTTCTAGACGAGGTCTGGTCGTTGCACTATTATCTAAATAAATTTGCATACAGTTAATCTTTACAAATTCTCAATCTTATTAAAATTGAATTTGGCTAGCTTTATTCTTACTTATAATCTTATTTTCCTCTGTTACAGTAATTTTGGGCTATTCAGAATGATATATTTCTAACGCAAGACAGAATTTTGCGAACATCTTCGGCAAATTAACATCTTTATAGTGGTTACTACTAGTTTTTTCGTCAACATTCTATTCAAAGAATTGCTGCAATTGCTGCAAAATATCTAATTCTTGTCGCAGAATATATACAGCAATCAATGGAGTCAGGAAAATGCTGTCATACGTTTTAGCGATCGCCGTAGCCACTAGTAGTTTAGTATTGTTTTCGACCGCTTTTTTGATGTCGGATATTCATCGTAAAGATGATTTTCTTTGGAGCGGGGTCGGTTTATTATATGCTGTAATATTATGGTATTGCGCCCACAACATTACAGGAGCAGTACTGTTAGGACAAGCTGCTGCTACGGTCTTATTAGTTTCAGCTAGCTGGCAAACTATCAACTTAAGAAAGGCGATCGCCAATCCAGCTAAAGCAGCTGAAATTAGTAACTTCTCGGTTGTACAAAGTATCAAGGATTTATTAAAGCGTAATAAATCTCAAGTACAGCCACTAGCTACCCCAGCTAAAACCCCTAGTACTCCCAAGATAACGGAACAGGAAATAGCAATTCCCGATACTGCATCAGAATCCGAGCAAACTGTCGCTGAAATACCCAAAAAGACACCTACAACCACTGACAGCAATGCTCTTATAGATATAGATCAAAAACCAATCAAAAACGAGCCAGCTGTCGTCAAAGACGCAAATGATTTTGTTTCTAAACCAACAGCCCAAACAACGCCAACCACCACAGATCGCTCTGACGACCAAACAGCCAGGGAAACTCAGCCACCAAACCCGCAACTATCTCAACCTTCGGAAGTAGCCAAAACAGAGCAAACTAAGCAAACGAAACCCGAAACAGTTCAAAACAATCAAACTAATCAGTCTCCCGATACAGTAGAAAACACGGAAACAAATTCAGCTTGGCCAAGTGAACCTGAAGTCAAAATTAAAGACTCGTTCGACAACCAACCACCAGCTAACAAGCCCAAGCTAGATATTAGGCCTGTACCCGAAAAAATTTCGACCGAAATCCCAAAATCAGCAAATACCAAGACATCATCCTTCGACTCTCTAGAAATAGTAGAAGTTGCCGAAGTATTAGAAGCGATATCCGAAGATACATCCGTCAATCGAGAATCGGATCAATCTAACATCATCGAGGTGACTACTACAGAAATTAGTATTACCTCGGAAGTTAAGAAAATTGATCGCAATCAAAACGAAAATTCTGAGTTTTCAGATGAGTTAAAAGAAGAATAAAATTCATCAGGAGAGTGCTTTCTCACTTTGTCAACATCCTAGCTAAATTTAGCTCGATTAATCATCGAGCCAAACAAATTCTAGTTAATACCTAATAATATGCCTAACACTGAGTTAGCTTGGCTGAACTTAACGTCACCCAGTAAGTTATATCATCTTTAGTAATCCGTTCTTTTTGTTGTTGCTCAATTTCCATAGCAGCCTTGCGATCATTGTGTAGTTGCGAAGGAAACAAGTTTTGTAGAAAGAAATTAACTGTATTAGGTTTAATTAATCCTTGTTTAACGGCAGTATCGCCAAAACGTAGCGAATATCTGTGTTGTTCGGAAAGTATTACGCCAATATCTTCTTCACTTAATAATCCTGCTTTATTCAAATAAAATCCTAGAGGATGTTCTATTCTTTGATTAACTAACCTAAACCATTCCTGAACAAAGAAATCGGCAGTGTCTTGTTTAATCCATCCTCTTAAAGCCAAAATTTCTCCTAATCGCATATCTTGATAATAGGTTTGATCTCTAAGAGCGACCTCTAGCTGCGGACTAGTAATTAGATCGGCTTCTTGCAAAATCTCGCCAATCGGCTTAAATGTAATAAATTTAGACATAATAAGTATCAAAAAAGCAGTATATATAAAAGATTGATAATTAGTTCTAAAATAACTGATAATTGATTTAATTGGGTAAAGTTCAGCGCAAAAATAAGCTTTGTCTGAGCGGACAAAATTACTCTTATTTTTAATTTGAAACATTAGCCTATTTGTTTAAATAAGCAGCATGATGCTCGATATGTTCTTTTATAAAACTACTAATAGTAAAATAGCTGTGATCGTATCCCGGTTGCCATCGTAAATCTAGATTTTGTCCGACTTGTTGACAGGCAGCCTGGAAAGTTTCGGGTAGCAATTGTTTTTGTTGATAGAATTGATCGTCAGTTCCTTGATCGATCAAGATTGTCGAATTTAGCTGAGTGTGCTTAATTAGTTCACTAGCATCATATTCTGCCCATTTTTGGCGATCGCTACCCAAATAGGCTGTAAATAATTTATGTCCCCAGGGACATTGCATCGGTGCGGCGATCGGCGCGAAGGCAGATACTGATAAATATTGCTGGGGGTTTTTTAGAGCGCAAATTAATGCACCATGTCCTCCCATGGAATGTCCAAAAATACTTTGTTTTTCAGGATTAACTGAAAAATTAGCCGCAATTAAGCCAGGTAATTCTTGGGTAACGTAGCTATACATCTTGTAATACCTTTGCCAAGGATTTTCCGTAGCATCTACATAAAAACCTGCGCCACTACCTAAATCCCACGCTTCATCTTCTCCAGGTATTCCTGTGTTACGAGGGCTAGTATCGGGCGCAACGAGCATAATACCTAGTTCGGCTGCATATTTTTGTGCGCCAGCTTTAGTCATAAAATTTTCCTCGGTACAGGTTAAACCAGATAAATAGTAAAGAATAGGTACTGACTGAAACTCTGCTTGAGGCGGAAGATAGACTGCAAAATTCATCTCACAGTTGCAGGTAGATGATTGATGAGAGTAGTAGGCAACTGTACCATCGAAACAGCGGTATTGAGACTTGCGGCTTAAATAATCGGACATAGCATGTTGGTGAATTGGGTATAAATCATCTTATCTGACGTTTAATGATTGATTATAATATGAGCGATCAATTCAATATTTGGTAGTGTTAAAGATGTAATGAAGCATTATAGTAATGTACAAAATACCAGATAGCACCAATGTGATTTTCTAACGATTTTGGGTAGTGTTAAAGTTTTTCGTACCAAACGAGATATTCTTTGTCTTAGTGTATTGTTAAATCGCTCGATATAGCTTGTTTTTCCCGTTTCTTCTTGAAACAATCGCTCATGGGGGCCTGGGTGCGGGACGCGCCCCCAGGCGCTAATCCTTTAGGGCTTGACCGTGAAACCCCCAAGACCACGTTGTTTCGCTTTTCCTACCGCTCGATGCCGTTTACTAAGTATCGCCATTCCATAAGCTGCCCAAAAATCTGTGTACACAACTGCACACTGTCGATACACTGGCGGCAAAGATGACCACAATTCTCTTGCTGCTACTTCATCGCGATTGCGCGGAGCGCTAGCCGTCCTAAAGGATACCGCTTCGCATAAAGGCATCGCCAATATATACTCCGACAATCTCACGAGTCGTTGTGAGGAATCGCTATCCCGATTTATCGCTACATGGAATAAAATTACCGACAATTTTCAGTAACCTGGGTTTTTGTAACGAAATGCAAAGTATAATAATCAAATTAAGTCGTAGATATAGCGACTGTAAGTACAAACCATTATTTGAGATTAGTATTTGTAAATGCGAGTTGCGATCGCCGGAGCAGGATTGGCAGGATTAGCCTGCGCTAAGTATTTAGTAGATGAAGGACACGAGCCAATTGTCCTTGAGCGTCGAGATGTTTTAGGTGGCTTAGTAGCTGCCTGGAAAGATGAGGATGGAGACTGGTATGAAACTGGTTTACACGTCTTTTTTGGCGCATATCCCAACATGATTCAACTGTTTAAAGAGTTAGGCATTGAAGACAGACTACAGTGGAAAGAACACGCTTTGATCTTCAACCAGCCAGAGAAACCAGGGACATATTCTCGTTTCAACGTTCCCGATATTCCTGCACCCTTTAACGTCATTACCTCCATTATTCGTAATAACGATATGTTGACTTGGACACAGAAGTTCAAGTTTGCTGTGGGGTTGCTACCCGCTATTATTCGGGGACAGCAATACGTAGAGAATATGGACAAATACGATCTGCTTGCTTGGTTAGAACAGCAGGGAATTGATGAAAGGGTTAACAGTGATATTTTTATTGCTGCTTCTAAGGCGTTAACCTTTATTAACCCCGAAGATGTTTCTGCCAGTATTCCTTTAACTGCAATCAACCGCTTTCTTAAAGAGCGTTACGGTTCAAAAGTGGCGTTTCTCGATGGCTCACCTACGGAAAGATTGTGTCAGCCAATGGTGGACTATATTACTGCCAGAGGAGGCGAAGTACGTCTTAATGCTTCTCTTAAAGAAATTATGACCGAGGCAAACGGTAGGGTGAAAGGTTACGTGATTCGCGGTTTAAACGGTGCTGAAGATGAAGTAATAACTGCCGATGCCTATGTCTCAGCTATGCCTGTCGATCCGTTAAAACCAATGCTGCCTAAAGCTTGGAAAGAAAAAACTTTCTTTCAAGAAATGTGTAAGTTAGAAGGAGTAGAAGTAATCAATCTACATCTTTGGTTTGATCGCAAAATTACTGATATTGACCATTTATTGTTTTCGCGATCGCCTTTACTTAGCGTCTATGCCGACATGAGTAATACCTGCAAAGAATATGCCGATCCTGACAAGTCGATGTTAGAACTAGTGCTTGCTCCTGCCAAAGACTGGATTAATAAGTCAGACGCAGAAATTATTACTGCAACCTTGGCAGAACTGAGAAAACTATTTCCCCAGCACTTTGATGGCGATAATCGGGCAAAAGTGCTTAAATCTAAAGTAGTTAAGACTCCTAGATCAGTCTATCGCGCTTTAGCTGGTACACAGTCCATCAAGCCTACTCAAAAAACTCCTATTGAGAACTTCTATCTAGCTGGTAGCTTTACCAAGCAAGAATATTTAGGCAGCATGGAAGGTGCGGTACTTTCTGGTAAACTGGCAGCCAAAGCGATCGCGCAAGATTATCCAGCTTCCAAACAGGTAAACAAAGAAACCGCCGCCGCGATTTAGTTTTATTACTTGTTATATGTCTCTAGTAGCAATAGGATGAGACAATGCTAAATGATTAGAGCCACTAAAATAGCTCTCCTTAATTCCTGCCAAACAAAAGACAGTACTTCTGCTTGCTTCTGAATGTTGCAATTACCAAAAACAAAAACGCAAAAAAATCTAGTCTCTGTAAACGAGGCTTATGAAATTTGCCGTCAAATTACGGCAGAATACGCCAAAACTTTTTATCTTGGCACTTTGCTCATGCCCAAAGAGAAAAGCAAGGCAATTTGGGCAATCTACGCGTGGTGTCGTCGCACAGATGAATTAGTAGATGGTGATCAAGCTAAATACACCACCAAAGAAACCCTTGCGGAATGGGAACAACAGCTAGAATCTATCTTTGCTGGATATCCGATAGATGACACCGATGTTGCTTTGGTTGACACCATTGAAAATTATCCGATGGGTATTCAACCTTTTCGAGACATGATTGCGGGGCAAAAGATGGATTTGATTCAACATCGTTATCAAACCTTTGATGAGCTTCGGCTTTACTGTTACCGCGTTGCTGGTACGGTAGGCCTGATGTCCAACGCCGTATTAGGAATTGGGGCAGATTCTAATGGTGTACCTTGGGAAAGAGATAAGCCAATTTATGTGCCGACCGAGGAAGCGATTGCCCTGGGCATGGCAATGCAGCTTACCAACATTTTGCGGGACGTTGGGGAAGATATCCAGCGCGATCGCATTTATTTACCCCTAGAAGATTTACACGCCTTCGACTACACAGAGCAAGATCTGATGGCGGGGGTAGTTGATGAACGTTGGAAAGCAATGATGAAGTTTCAAATTAAGCGTGCTAGGGAATATTATCGACAGGCAGAAGCCGGTATTCGTTATTTGATTCGTGATTCTCGTTTACCAGTTTGGGCTTCTTTGATCCATTATCAGGGTATTCTCAACGAGATTGAAGCCAACAACTATGATGTTTTTAATCAACGGGCTTTTGTCTCTAAGCCCAAAAAAACTTTGTCGTTGCCAATTGCCTGGCTGAGAGCGCAAGTATTATGATTTTTAACTGAGAAATTATCACTTCGGTTATACCCTAAACTTTTGTTCGATTATTAATTTAGGTTAAGCTGAGATCATCGCCAAACTATTGGAAACAAGTACTATTTATGATTCGATTTTTAGCGGGGCTGCTTATCTCTATTTCTATCTGGCTAAGTAGCTTGATGATAACTCCTCCAGCATTAGCAATGACTTCAATCAAACTATCTGATATTTTTTATGAGCCTTGTGCAGGAAATGAGGCAGCAGGTAGTGTTACTAGTGGCGATATGCAACCCGTAAGCTGTTATACCATCAAAGGGAAAGCCCAAAATATCTCAGGCAAGACTGTAGTTGATGCCGATGTGTTTGGACGTATCTATGATGCGAATGATAATTCAACCTTTGAGAATCGGGGTAGGATCGGCACGATTGAAGAAGTTCCACCAGGCATTAGCGACTTTGCAATTAGAGTAAGTGTTCCTGCAAATCAGCCAACGCCTCTAAAATTGAAAAACTTTAAAGCTTCTGGGTTTGCAGGAAAAGTCCGTCCTTATTATTACGACGATTTTGAATACGAAAATTAAGGTTAGAATCCGCTGGCGAGGGATGCAGCAGAAAATGATGCCAATGAGCTTTGAACAAACTGTAGCAGAAACAATGCCAAAATCGCCGAGATATCAATTCCGCCGAGAGGGGGAATAATTGAGCGAAATATGTTGAGATAAGGGTCGGTAATCGGACTCAAAAAGGAAATGATTTGACCTGCCCATTCCGCAGTCTGAAACCAAGATAGCAAAATTCTGACAATTAATAATACCCAGTAAATTTGTAGAAAGCTAAGAAGACTAGTAATGATTAAATTCATAAATTTAATGAACTCCGAAGTGAATTAATATTGGTTTGATGTAATTATCATAACTTCACTTATTTTAGAGGAAAAGCTATGCAGATTGAAATATCATCAGAGCTAGTGATTACCGACTTTAGCGATCAATTTGTAATTGAAGTAACACTAAGCCTCTTTAGGTAGTTATAAAATTCTGTTGAATCGCCATAATAGCTGCGGAAGTGCGATCGTGTACTTCTAATTTTTGTAAAATGGCATGGACATGAACTCTAACCGTACCGATAGTAATATGCAGTTGTCGGGCTATTTCACTGTTGCTTTTTCCGGCGGCAATTAAAGCTAAAATTTCTGTTTCTCTAGTGGTTAAAAGATTATTTTCCTGCTTTTCTTTAACTGGCGTAGATTTAAAAGCTGTCCGAATTTCTGCGGTTGTGGCTGCATCCCACCAAGAAGCACCCGCAGCAACTGAACGCAAGGCTAAAATTAAGGTTTCGGCTTTAATTCCTTTAAGACAGTAGCCCGACGCACCCACAGCAATTAATTGTTCGATTAGTTGTTTTTTAAAATGAGAAGTTAAAACTAAAACGGGTATATTGGGATGTAATTGCTTGATTTGACGACAGGCTTCTACACCACCAATACCTGGCAAACCTACATCTAGTAGAACTACATCGGGTAGATATTGATTGGTTAATTCTATTGCCATTTCTCCGTCGATCGCTTCTGCTAAGATTTCAATCCCCGTTTCTTGTTGTAACCTTACTACAAGTCCGAGGCGAAATAGTTCGTCATCTTCTACTAGCAAAACGCGGAGATTATTCATAAATAAAAAATATTACTCAGAAATCGCAGGTAAACGAAAACAAAACATAGCACCTTGAGGTGAACGATTCTCTGCCCAAATTGTACCGCCGTGGGCGTTAATAATTTGTCTAGCTAGATATAATCCTAAACCAGAACCAGTAGAAGCACGAGAAAAACTATCTGTGCTTAAATTGTCTCCTCCTTGATAAAAACGTTCAAACAGATGAGGTAATTCTGTTGCAGTAATGCCTCTACCTCTGTCGAGAACTTTAATTATCTGAAATTTACCATCGCCAGTCAACTGGACTTCAACTTTGCCATTACGAGGTGAGTGATTGATGCCATTAAGGATTAAATTATTAAAAACTCGTTGTAGTTGCAACCGATCCCCATTAACAATAAAACGAGAACGAAAATCAGATTCACCGTGAGTTAAAACCAGATAAACTTGACGGGCTGAAGCTAAATTAGTTAAATTGGCAATTACTAATAAGGCGATCGCCTGACTGCCTGACACATTTCTGGAAAGCTAAGTAGCGGAACATTTAATCTCATCAATGCGACTGAACCAGATGGCATCATAATACTGTTGTTTAGCTTTTTTAGATGCAAAACAAGGT
>JBHJNW010000153.1:0-7949 GCA_050330395.1 Pleurocapsa sp. | reverse complement strand
GATCGTCGTCTTACGACGACTGGGAAGCTTCGCTTCCGCGTCTCTCATTTTCTGGGAGACTACTTTACTACATTCACCTTCTTGCTTGCTTTTCAACCCTTTGTGTCGCCCCCACAGGTAACATTCAATACATCTTTTGTACCCAAGAAAAAATTGGAGCGTTATACTGTCTTCTGAATCAATAAAATTATCCTGTTTTTCTGTTGATCAAATCGCGTAAGGATGATTTACATTTAATATTTACTAGCCCCAAATGGCAATATTACTGGCTAACTTAAGCATAATTAGATTTTGCTAAAAATGTATAGTAAATAGCAATAAACTAGATAAATGTTACATAAACAACAATACTATGAAAATTTGTCTGTTAGAAAACAAGCTGTAATCCTACTGCTACTTAAAAATAGTTATGTTTACTTTCAATATTTACCAATTCTTGACTATATCTTTAAAGAAACTTTATGCAAATTAAGTGATCTTGCTCATGCAAAACAAAAGATAAATCGTGCAGGATGATATCAAGTAGAAGGTTATCAGCCAGTAACCTGATTGTTCTCAATTGTTCTCAAACGCAATTTAAAGTTTTGATAAAAGTTTAGTTGTGTTGGTTCAGTAGTTTGGTTTAGATGAAACAACCATCAAACTAGCTATTTGGACAGATCAAAAAAGACAATCATTAAACTAACCAATTTCTACCGTAAGCAAAATTATTAGAGTTGAGGAGTCAGCCATGAACTTAGTACAACATACATTCGAGACTTTACACCTTGGTGCCTGGATTGATCGGCGACAACGCCAATTACCTTCGAGCCGAATTAAAAACAGCAAGTTTGATTTGCTTGACCCGCTACGCAAATGGTTAGATGGAATTGAGATCGATAACAGTGCTTTTGCCCATCGTATTTGTCGCTTAATTCCCAGTCAGTGTCCCTTTGAACGTGAAATTAAGTTGTTGGGGCTTAACATCAAAATTCCTCCTATGTGTAAGCTCAACCCACTTTACAATGAAGTAATTGCCTTGCGTTTTCGGGCAATTTGTTATTTAGCTGATACCTGTGGAGAAGATATTAGCGTCTATTGTTGAGATAGATTAAAATGTTAATCATCTTTTTCTCCTGAACCGACAATCGTGGCAATTATTGCGCTCAAAGCCTGGTACTTAGAACAATACGAACCAATTAAAAAGGTCATACAGCAGCCTTGCTCCTTGCGCTTGAGCAGGAACAGCCTGCTCAAAACAGGCTTACGAGCAGATTTTTTAGACGATCGCCTGGAAGTAGAAGGTTCAGACTGGTTTCAACTGTATTTGTCAGGTAAAACGGTCGAGTTTTATATTCAAGGAAGCGGTACTTATTTAGTTTCCAATATTGATTTGGTTTCTCAGGAAATTTACTTTACCAAATGTACTAGCATCTCTGGGTTAGAACCAACAATTTACTATAGTCCTCAGAGTTACTACCAGGCTGCCAATGAAGCTATATCTTCAACTCTGACTGCAATTGTTGACGATTTAGCAAAGCGATCGCGCATTCCCTTGTCTTTGGAGATTACCCCCCACACTTCAGGATCTCCTTTGCGTTTAAGCAATAGTCAATTTAGAAAGATCGCTAAAAGCTTGTTGCTTATATCTGATGTAACTCCTATTTGCAATATTTCAGGAGCAGGTAGTTCAGAGCTACTCATAGATCCTAATGTATGTGTAGAGTTAGGCTATGGTATCCAGACCAAAGATCATGGTCAAATTTTATTACTAAATATGGAACGTCCTGATTTAACAGGAGCGATCCCTTTTGATATGGCTGGTTATAAGCAGCTCAGCTTTACTAATGGATCGCAACTAGCTAAAAGTTTACCGAAGCTAATCGAAACTTTACTACAAAGATATAGTTTGTTTTAATTAGCTAATACATGACTGAGTAAGCTAAATTTCAGGCAATTTTTAAGCAATAATGCACAGGGGATATGTTAAACTTCAATTGAGAATTATTCCTATAAGCTCATAGTTGAAACCTGCCACAACAGCTAAAAATAAATTTTTGGCTGCTATCAAAATACAAGATGAATCAGTCAGTAATTCTTCAGCTTAAAAACGTTACCAAGTCATATCCTCATCAAGCAGTATCCGCTAGGGATAGTCGTCAGACGGTAGTTTTAGATGACGTTAGTCTAACTTTGAACCACGGGGAATTATTGGGCTTGTTAGGACCTTCGGGATGCGGTAAAACTACACTATTAAGGATAGTTGCAGGATTTGAATCCATATCTCAAGGAACAGTATCGATCGCTGGCAAAGTAGTTTGTACTAACTGTGAATCTTTGGCAGCGGAAAAGCGCAACACAGGAATGGTCTTTCAAGACTATGCTTTGTTTCCTCATTTAACCGTGGCAGAAAACATTGCTTTTGGTTTAAAAAATCAGGGCAAAAATCGCAGACAGGGGATTTTCTCTCGCCATAAGCCTAAGACTCAGATTGAACAAAGAGTCGATGAAGTATTAGATTTGGTTGGTTTAAGCAGTCTCAAAAAACGCTATCCTCATCAGCTTTCAGGGGGGCAGCAACAACGGATTTCCCTGGCGAGAGCTTTAGCACCCCAACCAACTTTGATTTTACTAGATGAACCCTTAAGCAATTTAGATGTTCAGGTGCGACATCGTTTAAGAGCAGAAATTCGTTCCATTCTTAAAGCAGCGGGTACATCAGCTATTTTTGTGACCCACGATCGCGAAGAAGCCCTAGCTATCTCTGATAAAATTGCCGTGATGCGCCAGGGAAAGATAGAACAGGTAGGGACACCAGAAGATGTGTATATTAATCCTGCATCCCGCTTTGTGGCTGAATTTGTCACCCAGGCTAATTTCTTGTCTGCTACCAAAAAAGGATTGGTTTGGCTTACAGAAATTGGTGAAATACCTATATCTCAACCAGAGCTTGGCGATCGCCAGTATGCAGATGCGGAAGTTGGCGACTTGATGCTGCCAGCAGAAGATATTACTTTAACTCCCGATTCTGAATCAAACATAGTCATTTGTGAAAAGCAATTTTTGGGCAGAGAATATTATTATTGCGTGTCAACGGCTTCTGGAAAAAAAATTTATGCTCGTACTAATTCAGCTCAGGCGATCGCCGTGGGGTCTAGAGTTAATTTGTCTTTGAATCTAACTTCTTGGCGAATATTTCCGAGATTTGACGGCAAAGAGAAATCTTTAGCTTCCGTATCGTGCTAAGTATTCTTTCCCCTCTGCATCGGTAACATAGCAACCTTGCGCTCGTTCCATGCGTTTGGGGGTATTGTGTGCATATTTTGTATGCTGCACCATGGGATACCACAGTGATCCTACATCCATCTGAGTTAGATTGATTGGCTCATCAGAACGATCTAACATCGCCTTGCTCCTAATTGATAATTAGCTGTTGTTTCAACTTGAATTAAATTTGCGATCGCGCAACTTAACAAAAGGCTAGTGTTTGACCAACACTTCATCTTGAAAAGCTATAATAGTGGCGATCGCAGCTGGCAGCAGTATACTAGGGACTTCATATTTTTGACTTCATGAAACAGCACCAATCTTTGCCGTGACAGCTGCTGCTGCCAGTCTGCCTGTTTGAGCGCCACCATTCATATAGCCATAAAATTCATCACTAAAATGTTCTCCTGCAAAAATAAGATTACCAAACACAACGTTTTGACGTTCTTCAGGAACTTCTGATTCAATATAGAGAAACTCACTAAATTCTGTATACTGTCCAGGTTTAAAATTAGTATAACCTCCCGTGATTAAAGGATCTTGACACCAGTTGCTGCGGACAAATTTGCCTGTTGCCGCAGATTCTGCCTCGGGAATAATTTGCTCAAAGCGTTCTAAAAAGGCTTGTCTAACAGAAGATAAAGATTGAGTCTGCATTGCGGTTACCTCTTTGCTGCCTAGCAAAAAAGTCAACGCACTATTTTCTGCATCTGGTTGGCGTAGGGTTTCATCATAAATGGTTGAAAAACCAAGATCCGTCCAAATGCTGCCAGCAAATCCCTGTTTTTGCAGCCAAACCCGTTCTTTAAACCCAGCAAAGACTTTTTCGTTTTGACCCAAGTTTACTTCTTGAATAAATTTGCGGAATTTAGGCTGTAATTCAACTTGCAGATCGAGATTACGTAGCACAGCTAGAGGAATAGCCATAATTACATAATCTGCATTGACAGTTGAGCGATCGCTAAATGTCAAGTAATAACCAGCACCATCCGATCTGATTGCTTGCAAACACTTTCTGGTTTCAATTTGAGGCAATGCTGCGGCCAAAGATTCACTAATTTTACTAATACCGCCTTTAACCACATAGGTTTCCTCGTTTCCGCCTAAAACTGCAACTTTATTTCCTTCAACAGTAGTGAGATTATAGAGTAGATGTAAGGTTGAAGATGATTCTGGTTCAACACCGTATTCAGTGCGAATGGTATTTTCTAGTAAAACTTTAATATAGGGTTCTGTAATTTGATCAGCGTGCTGTTCTAGGTATTGGGCTACGGAAAGACGATCAAAAATCGGCGCATATTGTTCAGAATCTTGCTCTAACAAACTAGCATCATTGACAATTTGTCGGGCAATGGGACGCAAGTTCTCAGCTACCTCGGCTTCTGAATACAATCTGCCATTAAAAAAATATCCTTCGGCAGGGAAGGGAGAATTTTCCGCAGCTTCCACGCGGTTAAACAAGCTTAGGTTAAATTCTTGTACCAATGCCAACATATCTTCATGACTGGTGTTGATAAACGCACCACCCAAATCGGTCACTAAGTCTTTTCCTGCTACTCCCGTAACAGAATGAATGCGTCCACCAACGCGGGATTTAGCTTCATAGACAGTGGCTGCTAATCCTGCTTTTTGCAACTGATAAGCAGCATTTAAACCTGCTATGCCACCACCAACTATCGCAATTTTTGGTGGAGTTGATTGGCTTTGGGCTGATTTGACCAAAGGAATTGCGGTTGTGGCGATCGCTGCACCGCCAGCTAAGGTACTCATTTTCAGAAATTTTCGGCGTTTATACTTAGCTGTTTTAGTAGTTCCTAAAACTTCGGAAGCTCTTGCATCGTTAAGATTTTTCTCGTAGGCTTTGTGTAGAGTACGTCGCAATTTTTGGAATAAAATTGTATGTGTCATTTCAAATTAAGTATTAAGATTGCCTGAGTATTAATGGTTGATTTTTTACTAATTACCATCGCTGTGATGAGTCAGAAATATTGTTTCTCAACCTAAGATTAGATTGTCTGTTTTGACATATTCATTCCGAGACAGAGAAGGCAGACGCTACTTTCGATGGGGTGCTTATGCAGTTAATCATGTTTGCCATACAGCCGTAGAAAAGTATGATTAGTGAAAAGATGCTGGTAAGTCACAACCATAAAACTTGTACATAAAAGATGTAGATTACAGTAGATTACTAAAGTGGGCAAGTCAAGTTTAGCAGCTAATCAGAAAAACCTCGATTAAGACTTGTTATTACTGTCAGCATTGCGCTCAATTGTCATAATTTCGCCTTTTTATTGAATCTTGATAGACTACTATAGTTGCAATCTAGATAAGATACAAAATCATGCGAAACAGTTTTTTTAGTGATTCGTTAGATAAAAGAAGCATTAAACAACGGATTCGTAGATTAAGCAGAGGCAAAATAGGCTTTTATAGTATTGGTTTATACCCAGCTTCACTTGCCTACAACTCGGCAATGCAAAAAAGCGAAAAATCTTTGCTATTAGCCCCTCGCCCTGGCAGAGATTTACTGGGAGCTTTTTCCGAAGACGAAATTCGCGGCATGGATTCGCGGCACGTAGTCAAAATGCAGCGATTAGCTTGCCATAAAGAGGGAGAAGCGTCAATTCCTAATAATTTAGAATATCTAATTGATAAATGCGACTTGGTGCTATTGAGTGCTAACAGTAAATATATCGAACCAGATCTGACTGAAGCTTGCCAAATTAGAGAACGAATGGGACGTAACAACGTAGTATTAGCATGCCTGGCAGGTTCTTTTAATCACGACGATAGCCAAAATAATTCATACGTACTATGCGAAAAATACCCTAATTTAGCTTTCTTTTCTGGCTTTCATCGACATGGTGCTTTGCGCGCCCCTGTGGACAGCTTTACGGCTAATTTTTGCCATCCCAACGCTTTGACGGCATTAATTGGGGCGCAAATGCTAAACAAACTCTCGCCCAATATTCAGGTTGCGCCTGGAATTCATAACGTTGAAGCCCAATATATTAAAGCGGCTAAAAACATGGCATCTATATTTGCGGGATTTGGATATCAATATCATCGGCAAAATACAGGAATTTTACCAACACTGCTAACATTGTTACTCAATCAATGTCTAGACCAAGCAGCAAATGTTTCGATGTTTCGGCGCGATCGCCTGAAACTTTATCAACAGCAACCGATCGCTTTAACCGAGTTAGGCTATGCTGTACCGAGAATTGAAGCGACTTTAAATAAAGGGGGTTTTACAGAGAAGGTAAGAGATCACACTTTCTCTCAGTTAACTGCTATCGTGGCAGATGTACGAGGTAGTATGATGCTGCCAGTAACAGGCAAGCCAACGAGAAATTTCCAGGCTGGACAAGCCTTAGCCAACGGGATGCTGGAACATGCTCGCTGTCCGATTAGTATTGAAGAATTAGAGCAGTGGTGTGAATGCGCTGGTTTGAACAAAGGGTCTTTAGAAGGCTTGAAAGCTTTAAGATATTGGCCGCAGATTGAGGAAAAGTACTCAATTCGCAATCATGATGCCTCAATGGTCAATCTGCTTTATAAGGGATTATATGGCAGCGAGGTAGAAAAAGATTTTGCCTTTGCGGTGATGACCGAAAGTCGAGAACTATCAAATTATTGTCAAGAGTCAGTTCGACATACCCATAGCCGAAAATATGCCGAAGCACTAAGCAACATTGAACGCCTCGATGCTCTAGAGTTAATTTCTAACGCTGTTATTGCCGAAAATGCCCGAAAAGCTATTTATGATGAAAACAGCACGGAAGAAAGAGAAATTCAACCAGACGATCCTGCTTATTTACAGGTGATGGACTGTATTGAGCAAGGTGCTTAATGAAATTATTGAATTAATTTAATGATGAAGAAATTCTGTCAACTCTAGAAAGCGATTTCTTTTCGGCGATTAGCTCTTGAGTTACCGTTTTTTTAGCGGCGTTGCATCCCTGCGGGATGATGTGATAATAGTCAGAAATGAAATGTCCTAATTGTCAGTCTAATCAAATTCGTAAGAATGGTCATCGCCGAGGTAAGCAAAACTATCAATGCAAAAAGTGCCCTAAAGGATTAGCTTCGCGTCCGATCGCCAATTCATTACTGAACCTTCTCAAGTTGGTTATCCTATGTCTGTCCAAGAAAACTGCCTAAAAATGTATGTCAATGGAATGGGATTTCGCGCCATTGAAAGAGTTACGGGTGTTAATCACAACACGGTAATTAGATGGGTTAGAAAAAGCGCAAATACTTTACCCAATGCCCCAGAAGTGTCAGAGATTCCAGAAATTACTGAGATTGATGAGTTGCCAACTTTCGTGGGTAAAAAAAAATAAAAGATGGTTATGGACTGCGGTTAATCATTGGCAATCAGGTATTCTAGCTTGGGTATTGGGCGAGCGCTCTAGTCTGACCTTTAAACCTTTGTGGAAAATAATTCAGGGTTGGCAATCGTTTTTATATGTGACTGATGGATGGACAGTTTATCCTTGCTTGATCAATGCCATTCGACCATTTAATTCTCAAAACCTACATGACCAGGGTTGAAGGAGAAAACACTCGACTCAGACATTACTTAGGTAATTTCTGGTAAAGAAGATACCCACTAGATTAAGATGAAAGAAATAGTGAGCAAGAGGAAGAAAACTGAAGTTCAAAACTAGAAATACATCCTTAACTCCGTCCCAAATCGA